>NZ_KV793096.1:0-19580 GCF_001808415.1 Lactobacillus sp. HMSC08B12
TCTATTTACACAAGAATTTATACTGAACCACAAAAAAAGCAAAAGTTATATTTTTAATAAAAAAGTATAAACAAGAAGTATAAACAAGAAACAGCCCTGCTGCTCAGCAACAGGACTGTTAAAAGCCTTATTCTTGCTATTTTACTGCCGCTTTCACTCTTGCGCCCAGCCCCACATAAAATTATACAGTTCCAAATATTCAATACACCGGAAATAAAGGCTCATGGTGGTAATGAAGACTGGTATGACGAGCTATTGGAAGAAAACAAGCTCTTCTTTACAATAGACTTCGTCAAAGACCTGCTAGATCAGGCATATAACTCACATGACGAAGTGGAAATGTGCGTCAGACTAGAAGAGATCATAGATATCTGTAAGGCAACTAAAAATAGTCACTTTATTTGGTTTGCGCGTCTCTTATACCGCCATTTGAGAGGGATCTACACGTTTGCCAAATACGGGATATCAACTGGCAAACTTGAGGGTATTAACAATAAGATCAAGACCGAGAGACGTAAAGGGTATGGGTATCCAGATGATGAATGCTTCTTCCTGCGGTTAATGGAGAGCTATCACGGAAGGCTTCCTAAGTCTCTCAATCATTTACACAAGTTTTTATACTGAACCCTTTTAAGCAAAAACTGGCCAAGCGACGATTTTTCAGATTAATTTTCAATTATCAGACTATTCTTGTTTTTTTAGAGTTGAAATTAAATTAACTTTGGGAGAGGAGGAAAGACCATGCAATTTACCAAGCAATTTGAAGGAACTTTTGCCCAAGTCAAGGAACAAATCGACAAGTTCGTTGCTGAAGGCGGCCATATCGACGCGGTCATCACCGACCACACTGGCGAAAAGGTTACCGAAGACCACACCTTTGGCTACAAGATGCGGGTCATCGCTATCTGCAGCGAAGAAGAAAGCTAAATAAGCGCAAAAAGACGCCATCCCCAAATCGAGGGATGACGCCTTTTTTGTCTATAAATTATTCAACGCTTGGCAACTTAATGTCCACGTCATGTTTGTCAGTAACTACCGTCATGACCGTTGGATCGTAGCCGGCTTCCTTAATGCCGTCCAGGTCAAACTCGATCAGAATTTGCCCGGCCTTAACCAGGTCACCTTGCGCAACTTTGACGTTAAAGCCCTTGCCCTTAAGCATAACCGTGTCGATCCCGATGTGGATCAGCACTTCCGCGCCAGCCGTAGTCTTCAAGCCAATCGCGTGGCCAGTTTCAAACAAGGCTGCTACTTCACCATCAACCGGAGCCTTAACCACGCCCTCAGTTGGCACTACCGCGAAGCCTTCACCCATGGCACCAGTTGAAAAAACTGGGTCGTTGACGCTTGACAAGGCAATCACCTTGCCAGCTACCGGAGCAGTCAAAGTTTCGCTCTTTCGCTTAGCTTCACTGCCTGGCCGTTGCTTCTTTTCAACCTTCTTGCCGGCAACCATTTCGTCATTGTAGCCCCAAACCCAGGCCACGATGAAGGAAATTACCAGAGCTGCCGCGCTGGACAGAAGGAAGGCGTAGAAGCTAGTCAAGTCACTTGGATTCTTCGGGTTGAAGAAGGATGAGAAACCGATCAAAGAACCAGTAAAGCCGTACATGGTCCCGTGCATCAAGCCAGTGATCAAACCGCCGACTGCTGACCCGATCAAACCGGAGATAAAGACCTTCTTAAAGCGCAGGTTGATCCCGTAGATCGCTGGTTCCGTAACCCCGCAGAAGGCTGAAACAGCTGCGGAGATCCCCAAAGTCTTGGTCCCCTTCTTCTTAGTCTTCAAGGCTACAGCCAAAACTGCCGCCCCTTGGGAAACCATAGTCACAGAAATAATCGCGTTCAATGAACTCTGGCCGCTTTGGGCAATCTGCTGGGCAACCAGCGGCACAACGCCCCAGTGCAAACCGAAGATAACCAGAACTTGGTAGAAGGCACCGATCAACAGACCCCCGATCCAGCCAGAAGCTGAAACAACCCAGTTGATCAAGTCCGCAATCCCGTTGGCCACGCCCTGGATCACCGGACCGGTAATCATCAAGGTAACTGCTGAAACTAGCAAGATGGTAATCATCGGCGTGAAGATCATCTGCAGGTAATCCGGCAGGTGGTCTCTCAGCCAGTCTTCCAGTTTCTTAGCCAGCCAGGCGGCCAGGATCATCGGGAAGATTGAGTAGGTGTAGTTCAAGAACTGGAAGTTGAAACCGCCCAGACTGAACATGGTCTTGTACTGCCCGCCCCAAGTAACCAGCTGCGGGTAAGTCAGGACTCCGCCGATTACCGCGGCCACGATTGGATCACCGTTCAGCTTTTTAGCAGCGGCGAAGCCAACCAAAATTGGCAGGAAGTAAAAGGCTGAGTCCGCCATAGCGCTGACCGTGATATAAGCCGTGCTCTTCACGTTCAAAAGGGCCCCTAATTGCGGCAAAGTCAGCAGGGCCAGGATCCCCTTGATGATACCGGAAGCAGCAATAACGCCGACCACCGGGCTCATGGAGCCAGTAATGAAGCCGATCAAGTTGCCAAAAGCTTTGGAAACCGGGTTCTTGCCATCATCTTCCTTAGTTTCGGCAGTTTCGGCTGCTTCGCCGCCTTCTGGCAGGCCGCCCAGTTCCGCCATCACGGCGTCGTAGACCTGGGTAACCGCGTTGCCGATGACCACTTGGTACTGGCCGGAAGCGTGCATTACGTCGATAACGCCGTCAGTTTCCTTTAAAACTTCATCGTTGGCCTTGCTTTCATCCTTAAGGTAGAAACGCAGGCGCGTGATGCAGTGAATCAAGCTGTTGATGTTCTCCTTGCCGCCGACGTTGGCGATGATCGTCTTCGCCAGGCCGCTGTAATCTTTCTTTGCCATATTCATTCTCCAAAAATCTTAGCGACTGGTAACCGCTTTCTCTTAACTGTCTCTATCTTATACTTGTGCATACAAGTTGTCAACACTTTTTGTAAATTATTTTATTACCGGCATTGTTTCCGGTTTCTATCTTCAGATTATCTTGTACATACATATTGAAAAGCCACCTACGCCCGGCTATAATGGAGGCAGAAAAGAATTTGGAGACAGAAAATGACTGCCAAGCAAGACATGATTACCCAAGACCTGGCCGGCAAGATCCGGCACGGGATCTACCCGCCCAAGAGCTTTTTGCCCAGCGAAAACGAACTGGCCAATCTCTACGGGGCATCCCGGAACACGGTCAGAAAGTCCTTGGAAGACTTAACCAGCCTGGGATTAATCCAGAAGATCAAAGGCAAAGGCTCGATCGTCCTCGACTTTTCCCGCTTGAGCTTTCCAATTTCCAGGATCACGACTTTTAACGAACTGAACCAGTCCCTGGGACTAAAAGCAGAGACCAAGCTTTTGGAAATCAAGGAAGTCAAGAAAGTTCCCGACGACTTCAGCTGCGACAACACGGAGCCTTTTATCAAGGTCAAGCGGCTCAGAATCATTGACGGTGAGCCGGACGTTTTAGACGTAGACTACATCTCCACCAAGTACGTCAAGGAAATCAGCCCGTCTGTGGCGGAACATTCCTTATATGACTACTTTGAAAACGACCTGGGCCTCAAGATTTCCTACGCGGTTAAAGACGTCAGCGTGCAGACCGTGAGCGAGGAATTAGCCAAGATGCTGGAATTGGACCCCGACCGGAAAGCCGTTTTAGTGAAAAGCATGGTCTACTTAGAGGACACCTCCCTCTTCCAGCTGACCGCCTCTTACCACAATCCCAACCGTTTCAGATTTATTGACTTTGCTCGCCGCAGCAAAATATAGGAGAAAAAACATGCAAAATCTAGGTCAAAAAGTCATCTACCAGATCTACCCAAAGTCCTTCTACGACGCTAACGGCGACGGGATTGGGGACCTCCGGGGCATTATCGAGAAGATCGACTATATCAAGAAGCTGAACGTAGACATGATCTGGTTCAACCCCTTCTATGTTTCCCCGCAAAACGACAACGGCTATGATATCGCCAACTACAGGGAGATCGATCCCCTTTTTGGCACGATGGCTGACTTTGAAGAGTTGCAGGCCAAATTAGCAGACATCGGCGTGGGCGTGATGCTGGACATGGTTTTGAACCACTGCTCAACTGAACATGAATGGTTCAAGAAGGCTTTAGCCGGGGATGAAAAATACCGGAAGTTCTTCTACCTGCGGCCCGGCAAGCCTGACGGCAGCCTGCCAAACAACTGGCAGTCCAAGTTCGGCGGCCCGGCCTGGTCCAAATTTGGTAACACTGACCTTTACTACCTCCACCTCTATGACTCGACCCAGGCTGATCTGGACTGGCACAATCCGGAAGTCAGAAAGGAACTGGAAGACGTGGTCAACTTCTGGCGGGGCAAGGGGGTCCGGGGCTTCCGCTTCGATGTCATCAATGTGACTGGCAAGAGCGAGGATCTGGTCGACTCCACTGACCCAACCGAAGAAAAAACTCTCTACACCGATACGCCAGTGGTTCACGACTACTTAAAGGAACTGAACCGGACGACTTTTGGCCAAGACGAGGACTCTATCACGGTTGGGGAAATGTCTTCAACGACTATCCCCAACAGCGTCCGCTACACCAACCCTAAGGAAAAGGAGCTGTCCATGGTCTTCACCTTCCACCATTTGAAGGTCGACTACAAGGACGGGGAAAAGTGGACTAAGACGCCGTTTGACTTCATGAAGCTGAAGGGGCTACTCAGTTCCTGGCAGACAGGGATGACCGAAGGCGGCGGCTGGAACGCTGTCTTCTGGAACAACCACGACCAGCCTTGGGCCTTAAACCGCTTCGGCGATCCGGTCCACTACCGAGAAAAGTCAGCGGAAATGCTGGCGGCCACGATCCACTTTTTGCGGGGAACGCCATTCATCTACCAGGGAGAAGAACTGGGGATGGTCAACCCAGACTACCAGTCAATGGACGAATACGTGGACGTGGAATGCAAGAACGCCTACCAGGAATTGCTGGACAAGGGAATGAGCGAGGATGAGGCTTTTGCAATCATCAAGGCCAAGTCCCGAGACAACTCCCGGGTGCCAATGCACTGGGATGATAGCAAGTACGCCGGCTTCAGCCAGGTTAAGCCGTGGCTTCTGCCAACTCACCAAGACGAAATCAATGTCAAAAAAGAACTGGCTGAGGGAGAAATTTTCGCCTTCTACCAGAAGCTGATTGCTTTAAGAAAACAGGAAGCAGTAATTTCTGCCGGCGGCTTCCGGGAAATCCTGCCGGATGACCAGCAAGTTTTTGCCTATGTCAGAGAGCTGGACGGGGAAAAGTTGGTTGTCTTCAACAACTTCTATGGAAAAGAAGCCGTGATCTCCGTGCCAAGCGACCTGCAGGAATGCGGCCAGATTCTTTTGGACAACTACAAAAGAGAGCTCAGCTGCCTGCCAGGTGAATTGAGCCTGCGGCCATACGAAAGTCTGGCCTTTAGAATTTAATAAAATGTGAAAATGCCTTGCAAGATTTAGACAAAAGTCTCATGTTTGCAAGGTATTTTTGCTAATATTCGTTATTTTTGGTATTTGATCATCCATTACGATGATTTTTTGCTAAAATTATTTATAAGTACTTACTTTAATATTGTTCTTTTTGATTACAAGTAGAGGGAGTCCTCTTCTTATACCCAATTGAGTGTAATTTACAGAACTGTATATCGCTGTTTGAACGGTATATCTAATTTTTTGCCATAATTTATTGCTTTTTAAAATAAAAATATAGATGAACGATAATTATGAGCCACAAACACGATCCCAATTTCAACAGCAAATTAAACGGGAAAGAAAAGTTTGGATTTCGAAAATTATCGATTGGCCTGGTAGCAGTCGCTTTAGACACCAGCTTTTTTGTAGGTAGCGGGCAGCTGGTACAAGCTCTAGTACTACAGTTGAAGAAAGCACTAGCAGCGAATCTACTACAGAAGGAACGGCCCCTCCTGCTGATGAGCAAAAGCAAGCCGCTGTAACAAGCAGTCTACTGAACCAGCAAAAACCAGCGCGGCGACTACGGAAACCAGCATCCCGGAAAAGGATGTGACTGCTAAAAATTATCCATTTTATCCAATGCTAAACAGCAACGTTTCTTACCAATTCTTTATATAACGCCGGTATCAAAAGATTGGAAGAAAGAAACGATGAGCGAATACATGTCCATATCAAAAGCAGCTGAGTATCTTAACGTTGCCAAGTCAACTCTCCGCAATTGGGAAGCTGAAGGACTGATTACGCCGCTTAGAACTGCCTCCAATCAACGTCACTACACTAAAGAAGTGCTAGATGAGGTTCTGCGCTGAATACAAGGAAAAGCTGAAGGTACTCAACCTGGGTCTGGAAGACCGGTTGACTGCTAAAGTAGGTCTTCTGTCCGGCGGGCAGAGACAGGCTTTGACCTTGCTGGTGGCAACTCTGGTCAAGCCGAAAGTTCTTCTCTTGGATGAACACACGGCGGCACTGGACCCGAAGACGGCGGAGAAGGTCTTGAAGGCGACCGACCGGATCGTCGCAGACGGCAAGCTGACCACGATTATGGTGACTCACAACATGAGGGATGCCATTGCCCACGGCAACCGCTTGATTATGATGAACGACGGCAAGGTCGTTTTAGACATCAAGGGTGAAGAAAAGAAGAAACTGACAGTGGAGAAATTGCTCCACCAATTTGAAGTCGTATCCGGCGAGGAATTCGCCAGCGACAAGGCAATTTTAGGCTAGAAAACAAGAAAACTGGCGATTTCCAAAGCAAGGAAGTCGTCAGTTTTTTTCGTTTATTCGAAAAGCTGCCGGTATTCGCCGTAACCCGCTTCTTCCAGCTGGTCGTAAGGGATGAACTTGAGGGCAGCAGAGTTGATGCAGTAGCGCAGGCCGCCCTTGTCCAAAGGACCGTCGGTGAAGACGTGGCCCAGGTGGGAGTCAGCCTGGCGGCTGCGGACTTCGGTTCTTTCCATGCCAAAGGACTGGTCCCGGCGCTGGGTCAGCTTAACCAGAGGCTTGGTGAAGGCTGGCCAGCCGCAACCGGAATCGTACTTGTCCAAAGAGGAAAAGAGGGCTTCCCCACTGACCACGTCGACATAGATCCCTTTTTCGAAGAAGTTGTCGTACTCACCTGTATAAGGCGGTTCAGTTGCCGCGTTTTGGGTCACGGCGTACTGCATTGGCGTCAGCCGGTCTTTCAAATCTACTTTTTCGTTCATCTTGGTCACCTCATCTATTTAGATAAGGCTATTGTAGCTTGAATAGATGCGCGAGGCCTTGATCTGGATCAAGAAATTAGTTAAGTGCTAATTTCCCATAAATTACTACTCAAAGTGCTCTATCACTTGATATATCAACCTTTTAGAGGGTTTCGTTGAGTTTAAGTTACAACTCAAAAAATATTATCTTAAACTTCGAAAAAGGCCGTAATAGTAGGCTTTTTAGACATTGAGTTGTAAAATCCTGGGAAATTAGCATTAAGAGATTACTTATTTTTGGCCTGTACCTCTGTAAAAGGCTTAATTGCTGACAAGTCACGGCTAAGATGCTTCTTGGCATCCCGCAAGTCAATGTCACTTTGCAGATTAAAGAAGTAAGAATCTGATACGCCAAAGAATTTGGCTAATCTGAGTGAAATGTCAGCAGTGATTTCCTGGCTGCCGTGCAAGATATCCTTGATTCTTGCAGCCGGCACATGGATGGCTTGCGCCAAGTCAGCAGCGCTAAGTCCTAACGGCTACAGGTATTCGTCATTGATGATTTCAGCAACTGTTGGCGTTTTGATAGATTCGGTCATTTTTTGCCTCCTTAAAATTATTTCTCTTGTACTGTTTGAACCTATTCTACCTCATCCAAAGCAGATTTTTTGGAACATGCATTCGGTAGAGAACCCCCGTCACTACAGCATTCTTACACAGCAAACTTTTTGTAAACTAGCCACCGCTAGCGCCTTTCTAGAAGAAGATCTTGCCACAAAAGTTTTTGGCCGATTTTTGGGCGAACGAAAACCCCCTTGGAAATTGAGAGCATATTCCAAGAGGGCGTTTATATCTTTTATCAGCATCATGCTTAGCGCATGGTGCGCTCGGCGCTATCTACCTTATTACCCATAATATCATATTTTGCCTGTTTAGTCCTATGGCTTGCTCTATTTTAGTGCCGCTTGGACGATTACCATGAATAGGTGGATATGCCTAAAAACAAGCAAAAAAGCACCGGATTTCACATCCAGTGCTCTTAAAAATTGCTTAGTCAAAGAAGCCGTCAGCCTTCAAGGCTTCCAAGTAGCGGTGCACGGCGTCTGGCCAAGTTGGCAGCGGCTTGAAGCCGTTCTTTTCCAGCTTGCTCTTGTCCAAACGTGAGTTGAATGGCCGTACAGCCTTGGAGAGGCCGTATTCTTCCGTGGTAACCGGAGTTACCTTGGTCTTGTAGCCGGCCTGGCGGTAGATTTCCTTGGTGAAATCGTACCAGCTGATGTAGCCGGTCTTCGTGCCGTTTTCATCATAGCCGCTGGCAGTTTCTGGCAATTCCGCGTTAGTTGCGTGGTAATAGCCGTACTTGTCAGTTTCGATCATGTCGACCAAAAGCCGGGCCAAGTCCAAAGTGTAAGTTGGCGTACCGATTTGGTCGCTGACCACCTTGACTTCATCATGAGTCTTACCCACGTTAAGCATGGTCTTGATGAAGTTCTTCCCGTTCAAGCCGAAGACCCAGGCGATCCGGACGATGAAGTACTTGTCCAAAGTTTCAGATACGGCAAGTTCCCCGCCCAGCTTGGTTTCCCCGTAAACGTTCATTGGCTTGTAGCCCTTGAAGTCCGGGTCCCATGGAGTAGTGCCCTGGCCATCGAAGACGTAGTCAGTGGAGATGTAAACCATTGGCACGTCTAATTCCTTGGCTACGTTGGCGATGTTTTGAGTACCATTGGTGTTAACCTTGCGGACAGCCGCAACCTTGTCGTCGTCTTCAGCCAGGTCAACAGCAGTCCAGGCAGCGCAGTGAACGATCACGTCAGGGTTAACTTCAGTGATGGCCTGCTTTACGCCTTCCGCGTTAGTAATGTCCAAAGAAACGTAAGGAGCAGTAGTAACGGATGAGCCGTCAGCGATCCCGCTGTATTCCGGAGCCAAGTCGCTGCCGACGCCTTCGTAGCCCCGCTTGGCCAATTCGTTCATTACGTCATGGCCCAGTTGGCCGTTAACGCCAGTTACAAAAACTTTCATGAAAAAGTCCTCCTCTTAGAACTTGAAGGTGTCCTTGAGGCCCAGCCACTTTTGGTCCCTGTCGGACAAAGTCAGCTTAGTACCGTCTTCCAAAGCGTAGCCGCTAGCATCAGCTGAGCCCGGGTATTCGCCAACCAATTGCGGCCATTCAATCCCGATTTCAGGGTCGTTCCAAGCCATGCCGCCTTCATCGTTTGGGTGCCAGAAGTCGTTAACCTTGTAGCAGAATTCAGCCACGTCGCTCAAAACCAGGAAGCCGTGGGCGAAACCTTCTGGAATCAAGAACTGCTTCTTGTTTTCAGCGGTCAGTTCCACCCCGTACCACTTGCCGTAGGTCTTGGAGTCGCTTCTCAGGTCAACGGCAACGTCGAAGACATCCCCACGCACGGCCCGGACCAGCTTGCATTGCGGGAAGTGCTTTTGGAAGTGCAGGCCCCGCAAAACGCCCTTGATTGAGCTTGATTGGTTGTCTTGGACGAAGTTGATGTCAAAACCAGCTTCCTTCATGTCGTTTTCGTTGTAGGTTTCCATGAAGTAGCCACGGTCATACCCGTGAACTGCTGGCGTAATCACTGCCAAACCTTCAATACCGCCGACATTCTTTTCAACTTTGATTACTTCGATTGTCATTCCTTTCTAAAAAATCTACCATCAGCGATTGCCTTCAAATGCCTGTCATAAGTACTCTTTCCGTAAAAAGCTGCAGAATTTCTAAGCCGGTCTCTATCAATCCAGCCATTAGTGTAGGCAATTTCTTCTATTGCAGAAATACTTACTCCGGTTCTCTCTTGAACCGTTTTGACAAAATTGGAGGCATCTATGAGACTATGAATCGTTCCAGTATCTAGCCAAGCACAACCGCGACCTAACTGCTGAACGATTAACCGCTCTTCTTTGATGTACATCTCGTTCAATGATGTAATTTCAACTTCACCACGTTTGCTTGGCTTAACTTCTGCTGCTTTCTGACTCACGCCCGATGGATAGAAATATAGACCAGTTACAGCATAATTGCTTTTTGGATTTGCAGGTTTCTCCTCAATCGAAATAGCTTTACCACTTTTATCAAATTCAACCACTCCGAAACGTTCAGGGTCATTAACATAGTAGCCAAAAACGGTTGCTCTCCCTTTTCGGGCATCCTCTGCCGCGCCTTTGATCATATTGGTAAAACCATTTCCGTGAAAAATATTATCACCCAAAACCATGGCGCAAGGTTCACCGTTAATGAAGTCCTCGCCCAAGGTAAAGGCTTGAGCCAAGCCATCTGGACTGGGTTGAACCTTGTAAAAGAGCTTAATCCCAAATTGGGAGCCATCACCCATTAGTTCCTTAAAGCGGGGCGTATCAGTCGATGTGGAGATAATCAAAACATCTTTGATCCCCGTTAACATCAGTGTCGATAATGGCTAATAAATCATTGGTTTATCATAAACAGGCAGCAGCTGCTTGCTGGTAACTAAAGTAAGTGGGTAAAGGCGGGTACAAGAACCGCCTGCTAAAATGATTCCTTTCATTTGCAGTTCCTCCTATTTTCTTTTAAGCCTAATAATTCTTTCGATATCCTCCAGAGATAATGTTTTCCCACCATTCCTTGTTGTCCAGGTACCATTGGATGGTCTTCTTGATACCGTCCTTGAACATGGTTTCCGGCAACCAGCCGAGTTCATCGTGGATCTTGGTTGGGTCGATAGCGTAACGTTGGTCGTGACCCTTGCGGTCAGTAACGTGTTCGATCAAGGAGTAAGGCTTGTCCAGGTAGTCGCAGATCAGCTTAACGATGTCGATGTTGTGCATTTCGTTGTGGCCGCCGATGTTGTAGACTTCACCAACCGTCCCCTTTTCCAAAATGAGGTCGATGGCCTTGCAGTGGTCTTCAACGTAAAGCCAGTCGCGGACGTTTTGACCTTCACCGTAAACTGGCAAAGGCTTGTCGTCCAAGGCTCTTTGGATCATCAATGGGATCAGCTTTTCCGGGAATTGATAAGGGCCGTAGTTGTTTGAGCAACGGGAAATAGTTACAGGCAGGCCGTAAGTTCTGCCGTAAGCCCCGACCAAAAGGTCAGCGCTGGCCTTTGATGATGAGTATGGGCTGGAAGTGTGCAGCGGCGTGTCTTCGTGGAAGAAGAGGTCTGGCCGGTCCAGCGGCAGGTCGCCGTAAACTTCGTCAGTTGATACTTGGTGGTAACGCTTGATCCCGTACTTGCGGCAAGCGTCCATCAAAACGGAAGTACCGATGATGTTGGTTTGCAGGAAGATTTCCGGGTTTTCGATTGACCGGTCAACGTGGCTTTCTGCGGCGAAGTTAACAACAACGTCCGGGTGTTCTTCTTCAAAAAGCTTGTAGACGCCTTCGCGGTCGCAGATGTCCAGCTTGACGAAGCGGAAGTTTGGCTTGTCCATGACATCCTTCAGGGTTGACAGGTTGCCCGCGTAAGTCAGCTTGTCCAGGCAGATGATCTTGTAGTCTGGGTGCTTCTTCATCATGTAGAAGACAAAGTTGGAACCGATAAAGCCAGCACCGCCGGTAACGATAATTTTCATGAGCAAACCTCCTTGTGCAGTCAATTGTATAACTTATTTAGAGTATAAAATACCCTTGAGCTCGAGCTGGAGTTCAAGGGTAAAATTTTACAGATTCAAGGTGAAGTGGAGGGCGTTGTCGACCTTGCTGGCGATAACGTCGTATTCCAGCGGGTGTGGCCGGAAAAGGTTGTCAATCATTGTATAAGTCAGACCCAGGCAAAAAGTTTCCACAAAGTCCTTGGCCTGCTGATCAAAATCCGCCCCTTCTTCTTCAATGATCTGCTTGAGCAAAACGGCAATATGGCTGGAAATTTCCCCGACCACATCAACCTCTGTCTGGCTTTCATAGACGCTCTTATAGAACTTTTTATTCAGTTCGATCCCGTAAAAGACCAAAAAGATGATACCTTCCCAGTCCAGGTAGCCGATATTGCTCTCGATATCGTTTTCCATCATCGACTTGATCGTATAGTCCAAAAGGTCAAACTTGTCCTTAAAGTTCTCGTAAAAAGTCTGTCGCCTAATCCCGCTTTGCTTCATGATCTTGGCAACACTGACATGGTTAAAGCCGTTTTTGGCCACCTCATCTTTAAAAACTTGCGAGATGTGCAGCTTTAAACATTCTGACATTGGCTAACTCTCTATTTCAACAATGCCTGCAGGCCGCTAGCTAAAAGACCACCGGCGATTGGCCCTAAGACAGGAACCCAGGCATAAGCCCAGTTAGCCACGCCCTTGTTTGGCACTGGCAAAATCGCGTAGGCCAGACGTGGTGAGAAGTCCCGGGCTGGGTTCAAGGCAAAGCCAGTCGTTGGACCCAAAGCTTGACCAACAACCATGATTAAGAAACCAACAATTAATGGCTTTAAGCCTTGGGTGAAGTTGCCCAGGTTGAGCAAGGTGAAGATGAAGACAAAAGTCGCGATCGTTTCACTCAAGAAGTTGAAAACAGGGTTGTTGATGGCTGGGCCAGTCGCAAAAATCCCCACGCTGTTGCCTTCATCAGCCTTAGTCGCCTTAAAGTGCGGGTAGTAGTGCAGGATTACCAGGGCTGCCCCGACAAAGGCGCCCAGGAATTGCCCCAGCAAGTACGGCATTACCTGGCTCCATGGGAAGAAGCCGAAGGCCGCGAAACCAATAGTTACCGCTGGGTTGATGTGGCCTTGTGCGCCGAATTGGCCAGCCACGTAAACGCCGAAGGTTACCGCCATTCCCCAGGCCAGGGTGACAAACAGCCAGCCCTGCCCCTTGGCATAAGCCTTATTCAAGCTGATCCCGGCCCCGCAGCCGACACCCAGCACGATCAAAATCATCGTTCCTAAGAACTCTCCTAAAAATCCATTCATGTTAGTCATCTCCTTTAATCTTTAAAGGCGCCAGCTGGCTTTCAAGTTCAGCCAAGCCAACACCAGCCTGCAAGAGCGAAGCCGCCACATAAGAACCTTCGATCAAGGCTACGTCATAAACGCGGACCCTTTTCTCGGCAAACTCCCCAGCCATGTCCAGATTCATTCTAGCACTGCCCAGGTCGTAAAAAGCCAGCAGCTCGTCAGCAGCATTTTCTTCAATTGCCTGCCCAATCTTTTCCATACTGGTCCCAATATCGCCATCATCAGTACCACCAGCAAAGGTAATCGGCACGTCAGCCGCTACCTGCTTAAGCAATTTTGGTAAACCAGCCGCGATTTCAGGCACATGGGACACGATCAAAATACCGTAAGTCATCTTATGCCTCCGCTTCCAGCAAAGCCGTGAAAAGGTAGCCGCTTGAAACGGAACCTGGGTCAAGGTGACCAATTGACCGCTCACCTAAGTAAGATGCCCGACCCTTCTTGGCTTGCATCGGCTTGGTGCTTTCAACTGCCTCTTGAATGAGATCGTTAGTTAAGTTGTCTTTAGCTAAAGCCGGTACGACCGCTGACCAGACATCAACCATGGTTTTATCGCCAGGTTCAGCGCCGCCCCGCTTCTTGATCCCCAAAAGGGCTGCTTCAGTCAATCTAGCCAGGTCAGTTTCACTATTGCTCAACTTGGCCATTTCCAAGAAGGCTGTCCCGTAGAGTGGACCTGAAGCCCCGCCGACCTTGCTGATCAGAGACATCGCCACCAGCTTTAAAGCTGAGGTCAAATCAGCTGGCTCTTTAGTCTGCAAGGCTTCTTCAACTGCTGACATCCCTCTGGCCATGTTATTGCCGTGGTCTCCATCGCCAATCGGGGTGTCCAGGTCACTTAAGTAAGCCTTGTTGGCTTCGATTTTTTCCGCAAAAATTGCCATCCACTTGTCTAAAAGTTCAGTCGTCAGTTCCATTTTTTGCTCCCCCTTACCAAGCAATCGTCTTAACTAGGTAGTTCAAGTAGTCCAGCCACTTGTCATCCGCGATTTCCATCACCGTCAAGGAAATACCAGCCATGTCGATGGAGGTCATGTAGTTGCCGGCCTTAGTGAAGACAGGCTTAATGCCTTTAGCACCCAGCCAGTCCAGGACATCCTTGCTAAAGATGTATTGTTCCATCAAAGGCGTTGCCCCCATCCCATTGACCAAGATGGCGTACTTCTTGTCAGCAGACAGCTTCAAGCTTTCATCGATCTTGCCGAGCAGTTCCTGGGCCAGGTCCTTAGATGGCTTGATCTTTTCTCTGCGGTAGCCTGGTTCGCTGTGAATCCCGACCCCGTATTCAATCTCGTCATCAGCTAAAACGAAGCCCGGCTTGCCAACTTCTGGCACCGTAGCTGCTGACAAGGCAACACCAATCGTGTTGATGTGTGGCAATACTGCCTTGGCTAATTCTTCAATCTCATCCAAGCTGGCACCTTGGTCAGCAGCCGCACCTAAGATCTTGTGCATAAAGACGGTCCCGGCCACCCCGCGCCGGCCTTGAGTGTAAAGGCTGTTTTCCACGGCAATGTCGTCATCAACCACGATAGAGCGGACTTCGATGTCGTCCATAGCGGCCAAATCCTTGGCCATGTCAAAGTTCATCACGTCACCAGAATAATTCTTGACGATCAAGAAGACGCCCTTGCCTTGGTCGGCTGCCTTAATTGCTTCGTAGATCTGGTCTGGAGTCGGGGAAGTAAAGACTTGCCCGCAAACAGCCGCAGTCAGCATCCCTTTACCAACATAACCAGCGTGGGCTGGTTCATGGCCGCTGCCACCGCCGCTGACCAGACCAACCTTGCCGGTCATTGAGTCCTTGTCGCTGCGGACTAAAGCAGCCGTGCCAGGGATCCGTTCAACGTATTGCGGGTACATTCCGGCTAGGCCAGTTACCATTTCTTCAACAACATTGCTTGGGTCATTAATTATCTTTTTCATCGGAAAATCCTCCTTACTTCTTCCAACTTGTTTAACCACATCATATACTGTAAGCGCTATCTTTTCAACGGACAGTTTTCAGAACTTGTCCGGTCAAGTGGATTAATTCCTACTCCTATCTACTTCCGCGCTTAAATTCCAGCAAGACCCGGTTGCCAAGCATATATAAAATCACAAAGTAGCCAGGGATGGCCCAGAGGGCTGCCCAAAAGACCGTCGCTCCAGGCCCTAGGCCTTTAGCTAAAGCAGCTTGGCAAACCAAGTAAACATAAAGACAGCCCAGCAAACTGCTGGCCAGCTTTTTCCCGCTGGGCAAGAGGCGGGCCGACTTTTTCGCCAAAAAGTAACAAGCTAGACAAATCACCAGGTCGGCAAGCAAGGTTGCCAGCGCCGCCCCTGCAGCCGGCGCGAAATCTAAATCCTCGATCTGCCGGGCCAATTTTTGAAAAAATTCTCCGCCCTTTTGCCCATATAAGCAGGCCAGACGCGGCACGGTCACAACGATCACAGCACCTAACAATTGCTTAAGCAGAGCCGTAACCTTGCTGGCCACCAAGTAAAGGCCTACATAATAGTCGCTGGTCATCACTCCCAGCTGGGCTACATCCGCGCTTACGTAAAGCAGGTTGACCAGAGAGTTGGCGAATAAGCCGAGGATGGGCAGGAGGTGCTTTTGCCAGGAAAAGCGCCAGGTCAAAGACCAGGTGCAGTACTTACGTAACCTCAGAAAGTTGATCAAGTTGGCCCCCGCGCTGCCCGCCACCGTAGTCCAAGTATACAGCAATAGATCGCTTTCATCCTTGACATATGTCAAGAGCAGGATCAGAGACAAAATTTGAAAGCAGATGTTCCGCAAAGCCAGGTAGCCATATTCCTCGTGAATCGCGTAAAGCCACTTGCAGCCCAAGGTTGTAAAAATAATACCGAAACTAAGCGTCCAAATCAGCGGTCCATATTCCCGCAGCTTGCTGGAAAAAAGCAGACAGGCCGCCAGGCCAAAGTAAGCCAATAGCACTGCCCAAAGCACAAACGAGGCGGCTGAGAAGGCTGTCAAGAACTCCAAGAAGGCACAAAAGAAAATAAAGAGCATCTACTCTGAGTTTGTCTGGATCTTAGGAATCTTTACAGCAATGTCCTTCGCCATGATGGGCTCCGTCGAGATTCTTGGGAATCTGTCTAGTGCTTCTCTTCTCTAGGATATGCTTTCATAGTTGGTGGCGTGTACCTAATCGTCATCTACTTGATAATTTTGATACTGTTTATCGGCATTAAGAAACTGTTTGCTGATGGGGAATATCAGATTGATTTCAAATTTTGCATATTGCTTTCGATAGTTTCCATTATATTTTTCACCGTAGGAATTGTGCTACTCAATACACTTCACTTAACGTAATGTATTAAAGCCCATAAAAGATAAAAGTTCTCCGCTCTGTTAGAAGTGAAGTCTAACAGTTTCAGAGAACTTTTTTTCTAATGCTATTTAATTCTGTACCCGGCTGGTACCATCGCTGTAGTTCAAAACAACGCCGGGCTGGACGTTAAAGACATAGACGTTAAAGGAAACCGCATTGCTGCCAACAGACTTGGCCTCCATTTGAACGCCACGGGCCAGAAGCTCATCTCCTTTGAAGATTGGCTTAACCCGGTAGCGGACGTAGTTATTTGAAGATTCCTTCAAATAGTCAGCTACTTCATTTTCGTATGGCAGCATCCCCGATACGTTCATTTCTTCCGTACCAGTGATTAGGTTCTTCGGGTTGTTATTCTGTCCAGTCAGCTGGTAGCCGATCAAGTGACTCCGGTTATAGAGCCAACCGCTAGAAATCCGCTTGTTGTGCCAGCCAGTTGGATCCCAGTGCAATGGTTCTCTTTTAGCAGTCGGCATCAGGGACTGATTCAGCATTGCATTGGCCGTAGTAGCCCGGTTCAAGCTGTCCAGATTGCCGTAGGTCTGCCAGGCACCACGGCTGGTTGTCAGGTCACTTTGGCTAAAGTCTGGTTGGTTGTTATTTACTTCAGTAAACAGTTGCCCGCTATAAGTCAGGGATGCCAGATCAGTTTGCTTTGACTTAGCAGAAGCAGTTTCTTTCGCGGACGTAGTCTGGCTGGTCTTACTACCCGGCTTTTTGGCCAGCTTTTCCTTAGCTTCCTCAGTCTTATCCTTAATAAGATCAGTCTCAACTTCTAAAGTAAGATTATCAGACTCGTAGTCTTCGATTTTATCTTTATACTTATTGACCCGCTTGGTCTTAACGGTAATCTTTGGATAATTCTGGGAATCAACCGGCTTGGTAGAAGTCACGGCAAAAAGCAGAGCAACCGCACCGGCAGCAAAAATTATTCTTTTCTTTTTCATTATCTCTTAGCCCTCCGGTAACCTGCTCTCTGCGCTTCTTCTTCACTGTTAAAGTAGACAGCGTTTGACGAATTCATACGGTAGCCGGACTGGCCAGGGACATGATAAATTTTTGAGTTGACATTACCAACAATTTTCTGAGAGTCAGCCGTGTTCATATCACCGTGCTGATCACTTGAAGTATCAGCTGAGTCATCAGTGCTTGAATCACTGGCACTAGATGCGGCAGCGGCTTGCTTTTCCGCGGCTTTACGGGCGGCTTCAGCTGCCTTTTTAGCTTCAGCTGCCTGCTTTTCCTGCTCCTGCTTAGCCTTTGCAGCAGCTTCTTTTTCTGCCTTTTCCTGGGCTTCCAGCTTCTTAACCTTCTTAGCCAGAGGCGCGTAGACCAACAAGGCGGCCTTCTTGGCAGAAATCAGCGCAGCGTTCTTTTCTTTTACCTGTTGGTATTCCTTAGCGCCAGTATACTTAACCACGACTTTGGTCCGCGGACTGTATTCTTCCGCGGCTACACTGCCAACACCGACAGTCACAAAAGAAAGGGCCAGCAAGAGCCAGGCGGTTGCCTTTTGTACCTTTAACTTGTGTTCTATTTTACTGTAGGCAAAATACATCAGAACAAAAGCGGCAATAAAGAGGCATCCCCCTACACTTAAAATTCCTAACGGCAGATAGCTCATCATAACGCCTAGCAGGGACAAAAAGGCAAAGCTGCCCCACCCTCTAACTGAATAGTAATCTTTATCAGCCTTACCAGATTTTTTTTTACGATAGCTGATCGTCGCCATAGCAGCAGATGCTACTAGCAATATGGGCCATAATACGGCCATAAATATCCTCATCTCTTCCTCCTCAAAAAACACACGATTAAATAGCTAAGTGCCGAAGCTCCCACTTAGACACTCAGACTTTACATTATAGCACGCGTGTAAAGAGATTTCTTATAGAAAGAACGAGTAGTGGGTTCAAAAAAGTGCATAAAAAAAGAGCGCCTATTAAGCGCTCCAACCGGTTCGGTACAAGTAATCAGCTGGTACCATTTCTTGCACATCAGATGTGAACCCGGTTCATAATTCTGGTATCTATATTGTAGCACACACAAACACCCCCTTGAAACAAAGAGAGCACGTTTCAAGGGAGGCGCGCGGAAAGAACATTTATTCCTCACTAGTGTGATTAGAGAGTGTAAAATGCAAGGCACTATTAACCCGGTCAGCGATTACATCGTAGTCGAGCGGGTGATGGCTGAAGAGGCTGTCAATCATCGTATAGGTCAAGCCAATCCTGAATACCATCACGCAGTCACTGGCCTTGTGGTTGTCGGTCATGCCTTCTTCTTTGATGATCTTTCGCAGCAGCACTGCAACATGCCGCGAAATCTCACCAATCACGTCGATCTCTTTTTGACTTGAATATACGCTTTTGTAAAAATCCCTGTTCAGCTCAGCACTATAGAAAACTTGTGCGATAATTTCCTCCCGATCCAGCCTGTCGATGTTGCTTTCGACATCGGCTTCCATCATTGCCTAGATGGTATAACCTAGCAAATCATATTTATCTTGGAAGTTATCGTAAAAAGTCTGCCTTCTAATACCACTCTTCTTCATCAAGTGAACTACACTGACGTGGTTAAAGCCAGTTTCAGCAACTTCAGCCCTAAACACGAGTGCAATGCGCAACTTAAGATCTTCGGACATCGGATCACGCTTTCTTAAGGCTGATTGTCGCAAAAAACTGTTGTCTCATTTTTAAACCATAACCGCTAGCTACTATAACGTGCAAACAGACCATCCGGTACTCACGCTAAGCCGGACAGAATAGAACATATCGTATCTTGCGTTTTAGGAGATAGTATCAATTACCCCAGCCTGTTATATATTGCCTATCGTTAATAGCGGCCAGCGGCTACCATCAATAATATGCCCGAAAGCGGATTAAATCAACGGACAATTTGTAAGCGTTTGTCCAAAAAATGAAAAAATTACGAAGCGGATGGATGAAAAACACTGCGGCATCCCTTATTAGGAAGAGAACTCTGTTTTCTACTCTAAGTCAAGTGTTATCAATGATTTTAGGCAATTTTATTTTGAAATAAAGGCCTAATCGGGAAATAGCTCCCGGAGAATCAAGTCAAATATCTGATTTAGGGCATGACAATTACAGCCACCTTCTGTAATTTCAAAAAAGA
>NZ_KV793097.1:0-742 GCF_001808415.1 Lactobacillus sp. HMSC08B12
TTGGTCGTTAATTTATTATCGGCCGAAGGCTTTTTTCTTGTCTGAATATTGCATAGAAACATTGAATTCTTATCATACGGCAAAGCAAAGTCACTACCATCAATTGCCAGCAGCCGATAGCCATGATACAAAGCAGGCTGTTTCAAAGTTGAATTGAATTCATTGCTAACTTCCCAGAGCAATCAAACTCAAGTCCTCTGAGAAAGTGCCCTAAACCCGCAAAAATACTGTATTTTTAGCACATCTTTGCTTGCATTGATGTGCTTTCCTATGTTAGAATTTGAGTATGATATCATACTCAATGAAGGAGGCCATCATGTACTACAACTGCCTGGTTAATATTCCTAAGAACACTGGTAAAATTTCCAGAAATAAACGGGGTAAGATTACCTATATCGAATTCACTTATGCTAGAGAGTACCTTCCCGAGAAGAAATACAACGTTGCTAGAAGAACGACCATTGGGAAAGCTGACCCAGATCATCCTGGAATGATGTTTCCTAACCCCAACTTCGAAAAGTTCTTCCCTGATGTTGAGATTCCCGCCGAAGGAACGGCGGCTGAACCAGTTAATGAATCAAGAAGCAGCTGTATTCGCATCGGTGCCTTCTCCGTAGTCAGAAGAATTATTGAAGACTACAAGCTCGCTGAGCACTTGAAGCGCTGGGATGACCGGGGAAAGGGACTGCTTCTTGATCTGGCCGCTTACTCTGTTATCGCAGAAAGCAACGTGGCTCAGCAC
>NZ_KV793098.1:0-816 GCF_001808415.1 Lactobacillus sp. HMSC08B12
GTCATTTACACAAGTTTTTATACTGAACCTAAAAAAAGACATATCAACGAGTGACATGTCTTAAGTGATGAAATATTAATAATTTGAAAAAATGGAAAAGGAACAGCGAATGAAGCTGGGCAGATATCTGGGTTAATGTTAATAAATGCGGCCATTTTTGCTGCTTCCTTTCTGTTTTTTCAATAGTATAAAGGATAGATGCAAGGCTTGCAAGTAGTTTTCTTGATCTTCATTAAGAAAGCTGCATATTTTATATGCATTTAGTTGGTAATCGTTGATTTATCTAGGTGAAAGCTTTACTTGTCTGGACAATCACGAATATTCGCTTTTTTATTATTGAAATGATATTTAAATTAAAAAGCTTTCCGCTTCTATGCTATACTTTTGACTGAGGTGAAACAAATGACAGGAATCGGATCAGTAATCAACGTCACCGCCATTATCTGCGGAGGTCTGCTAGGACTTAACTTCGGCTACCTGCTCAAGGCCCGGGTGCAGGAAATATTAATTGTCGCCTGCGGGCTGGACGTGGAAAAGAGCGAATTCCTCAGTGAGAACGACCTCTTAACCGGGATCAGAAACCGCAACTATTACCAACACGAGATTAATAATCTTTTGCAAGCAGCTCAAGAGAGCGTTACTTATGTTTTCTGCGACGTCAATGGCCTGCACGAAACCAACAACAAGTTTGGCCATGAAGCCGGAGACAGGATGCTGATTGCCCTGGCTAGTGAATTAGCCAAAAGCTTCGGGCAAGACATGTCTTTCCGCTTTGGCGGGGATGAGTTTTTAGGGTTCAGTATAAATTCTTGTGTA
>NZ_KV793099.1:0-515 GCF_001808415.1 Lactobacillus sp. HMSC08B12
TTACACAAGTTTTTATACTGAACCTTTTTTGTGTAGACATATAGAAATCGATCATATAATATTCATAGGTGGGAAAAACAGGCTAAAAACTCTTTTAACTTGAAAATAAGCTGGATAATTTTGCCTTCAGTGAGGATAAAAGTTTAATTCTAATTTTCTTCATTTTTTGGCTTAACATCTTTCAATAGTTGAGTATAATTAAGGGCAAGTAATGAAAATTGTTTTGATACCGATATAGGAAAAGGAACCGTATTATGAAGAACAACCGTTTAATGAAAAACCTTGGTAAAGCTACTGTTGCTGCTGCTCTGTTGGCTACTGGCGTAAGCCCAGTTCTGGCCGCAACTGAAAACAAGACTGAAGTTAAGAGCAACAAGACTGCTGCTGAATCTTCATCAAAGAAGACTAGCCCATCAGAATCATCAAAGGCTTCAAGCTCATCAGAAGCTTCAAAGAGTAGCTCTTCAGTAGCTTCATCATCAAGCAAGAAGGCTGCCAAGAAGTCAGCTAAGAAG
>NZ_KV793100.1:0-6820 GCF_001808415.1 Lactobacillus sp. HMSC08B12
CTTAAGATATCAGTATGACACTACACTAGGCGTACATGAAATTGGAGAAATGGTTGAAGCGCGAATCAGTAATGCTGATTTATTCTACGCGATTCTAAATAGCGATATAAACTTCTATGTTGGGAATGACGATATTCTGTTTTCGGTTATTTTTCAGTACGTTCCTGATAAAGATGCTGAAATCGAACAAATTAATGAGGTTAACCGTAGTATATATAGAAAAATGCTTTCAGACGGTGAGTATTATTTCCATGGATTTGACATTATGGTTAACGGTAGTAAAAGGTTTGTTTTACGGTATAACAGCGGAAATATTGATGTAACCGAAAAAGAATTGCGTGCTGCGGTGAACTATATTAAAAAGTTGGGGAAGGAGATAGCTCATGAATAAGTTGGATCTTGTAAGGCAATATTTAGATAGTGAAAAAATCACTGGCACTAAAATTTTCTATGGGAGTTGTATTGAATCACATTCAGACGCAAAAGATGTTGATGTATGTGTAATAACGAATCAAACTGTAGACGAGGATTTTTACCATAGATATAAAAAATTTCTGATAGAAAACAATATTGTAATTGACGAAGAAGTAAGATATGAAGATAAGCTGCTTTTGAGTGAGAGCAAAATAAGCAACGCCATCAAGAATTATGTGAATCAGCCGGAATGTTTTGACTTAGAAGCCGACTATCCTCAAGTTGTAGATAGATTGGTTGTCAACATCTTGACAACCAAAGTGAAAGTATTTGATGATAATGGCGTATACGACGAATATAGCAATCAAGCTTGGGAAGAAGTACTGAAGAAGTTTACTAGTTTGGGAGGAAATACTTTTTCTGACTTTACAAAACTATTTCAAATCAACCAGAATTACAAGTCATTTTGGGGATATTCACCGAAAGTCGTTGATGACTTGTTCAATAGATTTTATCGCTACCATTCAAGCAATAGGGCAATTCGACTGTTAAAAGAGAATGTGATTAAGCATCCGCAAAGAATTGCCGTATTTTCAGAAAATAGGAATCTTACTTACGAAGAATTAGACAAATTATCGGATAATATTGCCAACAAGCTGCTCGAATTTAATTCAGACTATGTTGTTGTGAATTATCCGCACACATATGAACTGTTGCCAATAGTTTACGGAATTTTAAAAGCCGGTAAAATTTATATCCCTGTTGACAACACCAGCCCACTTACTGAAATTGAGCCTATTCGCAAAAAATTTAAAGACAGTATCTACATTAGCGAAAATGCTTCTGACCTCGCAGTTTCAAAAGCACTTGGCATGGAACACAGGATACTTGATTACTCAGAAAATGAACTGGCTTATATAATCCATACTTCCGGCACAACGGGAGTTCCTAAAGGGGTATGTGTGACCAAAAATAACTTGAATTACATATTGGAAGCATGCCAGTATATTGCGCCAGTAAGTAGTAGAGATTGCTACCTATTTTCGACAAGAGATACCTTCGACGTTTCAATAACTGAAATTTTTGGCTTCTTATATAACGGCGGAAGCGTGTGCGTCTATTCCGCTAAAAACAAGGACTTTTATAAAGAATTTCCTGATTTGATTGAGAAATTCGGCATTACCCATGTTGCGTTGTCTCCTTCTGTATTGGGACTTTTGCTAAAGCTGGCTGATCAAGAAGATCTTCGAAAAATTGATAAGTTGAAGTACTTATTAGTGGCCGGTGAAGAGTTTAAATATGAACTCCTAAAGCTGGTTTTAAAAGATTTGAAAAAAGTCAACGTCTATAACGTATATGGCCCAACAGAAACAACCGTTTACGCCACGTACTTCAATGTAAGGAATACCCCTAAAAAACTGCAAAAAGTTCCAATTGGAGAAAATCTGCCTGGGGTTAAAACTATGCTGGTTAAAGATGAATTGCTGATAGGCGGGAAAGGGGTATCTGCAGGTTACTTCAACAATGCTGAACAAACTGATCAGAAGTTTGAAAAAATTGACGGAGAAGTATTCTACCATACGGGTGACATTGTCGAAAAACAAGATTCTTTGCTCGTGTACCGCGACAGAAAAGACAGTCAGGTTCAAATTCATGGCATTCGAGTAGAATTAGGAGATATCAGAGCAAATATATCTAACATTATTGATGATCCGACACGGGACATTGAAGTAGTTTTTTATAGTGATTCCTTGATTCTCTTTTATACGGGCACAAAAATTAGTGATTTGAGAACAATGCTGGAAAAGCATATGGTATCTTACAAGATTCCTTCTAAATATATCAATGTCAAGGGATTTCCATTAACTTCAAGTGGGAAGGTAGACCGGAAAAAGCTTTTAAGCGGGATGAAGGAGTCATCTATCAGCAGCAACGATTCCAAGAAAAGCGGCATAGGCATATATAATACCGTGAAACACATAGCAGAGTCAGTAATGAATCAAACAGTAGGTTCAGAAGAAAATCTTTTAGACATTGGTTTAGACTCTCTGCGCTCAGTTGAATTGGTATTGGAATTAGAAAAAAGGCTGAACATCGATTTAAGTGCTTTTAATATCTACATGTCCCCAACGGTTGACAAGATAGCTTCATTTATAGAAAACATGACGACATCACCTGCTTCTAAAGCAGACAAGGAACTGTTTAGAGAAAATGAAATAAAGAATATTCCTATAACTAGGAAGGTGGAGTATACGTATCCTGCTTTTTTCTATGCTAGGATATACAATTCCTTGGGCTTTAATAGTCAGTTAACGGGAAAGATTTATCTTGGAAAAGATTCAATCAGCTATGAGGAAATCTATCATAAACTTTCTAAGGTAGAAGTATTTAAATCAGTTTTGTCAGAAGATCTGAATACTTTTAAGGTTTTGGACACGCCTGTAAATATTTCCAAATATGAAGTTGCTGATGCCAGAATAGATATTTCAAAAACTTTGAGTGACTTGGTCAAAACAAGTATTGAGAATGGCGGATTATTGTATAAATTTGTTCTGCTTGAAGATGAAAATGAGTCTGTTCTCCATTACTCCATTGACCATAGCATTTGTGATTCATCATCATTGGATGCATTGGAACGATACATTCTTGGCATATATGACTCAAGCCAAACTTACTCGTCGTATATTGAAGAGGTCTATTCCAGAAACCATCTGGAAGAAATTTTAAAAGAGATGGCTAAGTTTGAGCAACAGGATGACCGTAAGGTAGCGGAAACTTTTAAGCGGCTTGAAGATCGGGTTAATTTTGTCAGCCTCACATATTTGAACAATGATACTAAAAATGTATATGCTGAAATTTTGCTGTACTTAAGAGACAAACTCTTGAACAAATTTGCTTTGAATAATGTCAAAGTTAATCTGATCTACAATATTCGGAAGTTTCAAGAAAAACTGGACTTCACCACAACAATTGGCGACTTGCACCTGGGGTTGACGTACAGCTTAACTACTGATGATGATATCGATGAGCAGTTGACCGAAACAATAGCTTTTTATCAAAAAAACATGTTTAACCCTAAAGCTGTAGGCTACAAGCATTTTCCAAATCTAAATTCAGATGAGGAAAGAATTGTGAGATGTTTTGATGATACAGTTTATGTTTCGATAGATTATCTTGGGGTCGTTTCGCGCAAGGAATTTAATACAATCAAGCAGTCAGCAATTGAAACAAATACCGAAATTAAAAAGCTGAACGGAAGCAAATTAAATATAACGGCCTACATTGTTGATAATCGCTTGGAATTGATCATGTCCAAGGCGCTTGATTAGCAGCAAGATACTAAGAAAGGGGCTCTGGCATGAAAGCAGAGAACAAAAATATCAGCCTATTGGTAAGCAGCAGAACGATCTCTAAAATAGGCGATGTTATGTTTGACTTTGCCAACAATACTTTTTTAGCAGGAATTAATCCAAATTCCCTGTTTCTGGTAGGCATTTACCAGTCACTGGAAAGCTTAATCGGCATTTTCCTTAATCTATTTGGTGGTGTGGTTGCAGATAGCTTTAACCGAAAAAGAATTGTCATCGCGACTGACTTTTTAAGTGGTCTGGCTTGTATTTTGCTATCTTTCATTACTAAAGAAAAATGGCTAATCTATGCCATTGTCGTAACCAACATTATTTTAGCCATTATGAGTTCATTTTCTGGGCCAGCTTATAAAGCCGTAACTAAGGAAGTTGTAAGAGAAGAGCAGATCTCTCGTTTAAACTCTTTGTTAGAAATAAGCAGTACGATAGTAAAAGTTACAGTACCAATGATCGCGGTATTTTTGTACAAAATACTTAAAGTGCACGGGGTGCTGCTGCTAGATGGAATAAGCTTTACGCTTGCGGCCTTGTTGGTTCACTTTATCACTCCAGTAAAGGAAGATCCGGCTGTAAATAACAAAGTTACTGTTCGAAGCGTGATGAATGATATGCTGCTAGGCTTTAAATATATTTTTGACCATAAACAGATCGCAATTATCATTCTCTTGTCAGCTCTAGTGAATTTCATGCTTGCAGCTTACAATCTATTACTGCCTTATAGCAACCAAATGTTTAGTGGCATGCCTAAGGGAATGTACGGGATGTTTTTAACGGCAGAAGCTATTGGCGGATTACTTGGAGCAGTTTTGAGTGGCTTTCTCAATAAAAAAATGTCCAGCATGTGGTTAATGTGCTTTTTGGGCGGGTCAGGACTTGCACTCGCCTTGGCGCCAATTTTGTACTTTTATTCACACAACCAGATTATCGTTTCATTATCCCCCGCGCTTTTTAATCTGCTTTTGACTATTTTTAACATTCAGTTTTTTTCAATCGTGCAAAGGGAAGTAGACAACGAATTTCTAGGGCGGGTTTTTGGAATTGTATTTACTGTTGCTGTTCTCTTCATGCCAATCGGCACATGGATTTTTTCAATCATCTTGCAAGCTAAAAATTCCTTGAATTTCTTGTTTGTGGGACTGATGATTGCTGCTTTATCGGTACTTTTTGCTCTTCTTTTAAAAAAGTATGCGGTAGAAAATAACTAACTATGTAACCCCCGGGATTAGGACCCTAATTTCGGGGGTATTTTCATGCCTAAAAACGCTGGGAAATGTTAAACTTTTTTGTAAGCGAATTCTTTTTATATAGTAGAAAACAGAAACGAAGGAGCAATAAAATGAGTCTGACTGTCAACCTTTACTACCGCGGCCAAAATGGTTCTGCCCGCAAGTTCGCGGCTGAGATGGAAGAAAGCGGCGTGGCCAGCGCCATCCGGGCCGAAGAAGGCAACCTGCGCTATGAATACTTCCAGCCCCTGGATGACCCGGAAACCATCCTTTTGATCGACAGCTGGGAAGACCAAGAGGCACTGGATGCCCACCACGCTTCAGCAATGATGGGCCAATTGGCCAAGCTTCGTGAGAAGTATGACCTGCACATGAGCGTTGAGCGCTATGTTTCAGCAGAAGAAGCGGCTGGCGACGAGCAATTTATCAGAAAATAAAACATACTAATCTAGTGTTGGATGATTACTCGACGGAGTAGTCGTTCAACCCTTTTTCTTTTACTATGTAAAGTGGAGATGAAGCCAATGCCGTGAGCTCTTTGGACACATGATGTCGTAAATAAAACTGGCAGCTTCACCATTCAATTGAGAATCTCGTCTAAGTATGTTGGCTGTTAAAGTCCGGTTGAGAAAATTAGATCTGATTGAATTGGGTGAAGGAAGCTCATCTCCAAGTAAAGCGGAGGTTTATGAGTGACCCTGCTTTCCCTTATATTCTTCAGCCTATTGCCGAAGATCGATTGAAAAAATGCATTCTAATAGTTGAATTCATTTTTTGTGGTTAAGCTAACACTAGCTTGCCCCGCTCGGGTAGAGTTTTGCATGAGATGCGCTCGCTACGCAATAGCCCGTCGGAGGTTTTTCTAGCCGGATAATAGGCGCAGAAAAATAGCAGTTCTCCCAGTAGGAAGGGAGAACGCTACTACCTCGTAGAGCCCACACTTTACCTTGTAAAGTATAGTGGGTTATACTTTACTTGGGAGTAATCACCGAATTCCAGTTAGAAACTATTTTGTAACTACGTTTTGAGGAGGATAAAATGCTTTCTTACGTCCGGCATTACCCACTAGCGATAGCTAAATTAATGTGTCTGTGCTCCCCTAAAATCTGCTGATTTATTACTGACTAATACAGGAGTTTTTTTATGGGACAGACAATCATATCTGCTATTGGTGTTTATATTTCCACCAGTATAGATTATTTAATTGTTTTGATTATTTTATTTGCACAGCTATCACAGAATAAACAGAAATGGCATATTTATGCGGGGCAATATCTAGGCACGGGCTTACTTGTAGGGGTGAGTTTAGTTGCTGCTTATATCGTCAATTTCGTGCCTGAAGCATGGATGGTTGGATTGCTTGGTTTAATCCCTATCTATTTAGGGATTCGCTTTGCAATTGTTGGAGAAGGTGAGGAAGAAGAAAAGGAAGAAATTATTGAAAGATTAGAACAAAGTAAGGCAACTCAACTGTTTTGGACAGTTACATTGCTGACAATTGCGTCTGGCGGAGATAATTTAGGTATCTATATACCTTATTTTGCTTCGTTAGATTGGGCACAGACCCTCGTGGCGTTGCTTGTGTTTGCAATCGGCGTAATTATCTTTTGCGAGCTTAGTCGGGTGCTATCCTCTATTCCGTTAATATCCGAGACAATTGAAAAATACGAGCGAATCATTGTGCCCTTAGTATTCATTCTACTTGGACTATACATCATGTATGAAAGTGGCACGATAGAGACTTTTCTAAACTTTATTTTATAGATAAAAAAGCCCCTTAAATGGGCAATGTCATTAAGTTAAGGCATTGAC
>NZ_KV793101.1:0-10258 GCF_001808415.1 Lactobacillus sp. HMSC08B12
AGCCCACTTTTGTAAGTGGGAAGTTTAAGATCTAAGTAATCCAGAAGAAGCTTTGACAATTGTCAGAGCTTTTTTCTTTGCCCGAAAACAGACGATTTTTTCTATCCGCTTGAAAAATAAAAGGCTTTCTTGCTCTTTTTTCAGGTCAAAATAGGAGTAAGAGGAATTTTTTGCTTAAAAACTGAACACAAATCCCTTTTTTCCAACAAAAGAATGCCGGATTTTGTTAGAATAGAACTGGTAAATGCTGTTTTTTTCGGAGGGAATTATGTCTTACAAGGACAACATCAAGCTTTTTGCGCTTAACTCAAACAAACCGTTGGCAGAAAAGATCGCTAAGCAGATGGGGTTAAAGCTTTCAACCTCAAGCGTCGTTCGCTTCAGCGACGGTGAAATTCAAGTCGACATCGACGATTCTGTCCGTGGCAAGGACGTCTTCTTGATCCAATCCACCAGCGCGCCGGTCAACGACAACCTTATGGAACTTTTGATCATGATCGACGCTGTCCGCCGGGCCAGTGCCGCTTCCGTAAACATCGTCCTGCCTTACTACGGCTACGCTCGTCAAGACCGGAAGACCCGGGCCAGAGAACCAATCACTGCTAAACTGGTCGCAGACATGATTCAAGCTGCCGGGGCTGACCGCGTCCTCTCACTGGACCTGCACGCTCCGCAAATCCAAGGTTTCTTCGACATCCCTGTCGACAACTTGATGGGCGCTCCTTTATTGGCTGACTACTTCCTGAGCAACCACCTGGAAGAAGACGCTGTTGTCGTTTCTCCAGACCACGGTGGCGTTACCCGGGCAAGAAAATTAGCTGAATTCCTGGGCACTTCAATCGCCATCGTCGACAAGCGCCGACCAAAGGCCAACGTTGCCGAAGTCATGAACATCATCGGTGACGTCAAGGGCAAGCGGGCCATCTTGATTGACGACATGATCGACACTGCCGGCACTATCACCCTGGCTGCCCAGGCCTTGAAGGACGCCGGTGCTACCGAAGTTTACGCCTGCGCGACCCACGCCGTTTTGTCCGGCCCAGCCGTAGACCGCTTGAACAATTCCGTAATCAAGAGCCTGGTCTTGACCGACTCAATCCAACAGCCAGCCGAAAAGAACCTCGACAAGATGATTCTCGTTTCCGTTGGGCCTTTGATGGGTGACGCTATCAAGCTGATCATGGAACACAAGGCAATGAGTCCGCTCTTTGACACTCGTTACGACGCTAACAAGTACAAGGACAAGTAAGGACTTGTATGCAAAAACAACCGCTGCAAATTCTGCAACGGTTGTTTTCTTTTGGAAATTATTCTTTTGCCTTATTTTTTCGTAAGCAATTCCCCGTTTTTCAGGTACTGCTGAAAATCTGCCTGCTTGAGCATGGCAACCGGGAAGAAGAAGCGCTCATCGCCCTGCAGGGTTCCGTTTAAGGCCTTGACCAGGGGGCTGAGCTGGGACAACTCAATCAAGCTGCCGTCTTCCTGCATGATCTCGATCTGGCTGTTGGCGTTCTTGCCACTTGGCTTATAAGCGTCATATGGCTCGTCAAAGGCTGACCCTACTCCGGTATAGTAGTCCGGGTCAAAGCCGGCCTTCTTGATCAAGTCCTTTAATTGCGGCAAAAGCTGCTTGCTTTCTTCGTTGATCTTCGCGCTGGCTAAAGGCCGCCGGAAGAGGTAGCGCTTGGTTAGGTCCGCTAAAACCGGGTCGCTGGACTCAGTCCACATGCTGAAGTTGGTCTCCATGACCCCGTCATCCATCTTCAAGTAGTCTTGCAAGTCCCAGGTCCCGGCCAAAAATCTGGCTAAACTTGGCGTAACCGGCAGTTCTTTTTCCTGGTAGAGGTACTGGGCCCGCTTCAAAAGGTGGTGAAGGATGACCTCCATGGACCGGTTGACCCGGTGGTAGTAGATCTGCTGGTACATCTGGTAGCGGGAGACGATATAGTCTTCAACGGCGTGCATCCCGTTAGCCGTAAAGCAAACCCCTTTTTCATAAGGGCGGATGACCCGCAAGATCCGGGACAGGTCGAATTCCCCATAAGAAGCCCCCGTGAAGTAGGCATCCCGCAAAAGGTAGTCCATCCGGTCGGCGTCAGCCTGGCTGGAGATGAGCTTGACCACCTGGGGATTAGGGTAGGTCTTGGCGATCACGCTGGCCACCGCCTTTGGGAAGTCCGGGTCGACCTTGCTCAAAGCCTGGTTGACCTCAGTGGAAGGATCCAGAATGATCTGCTGGCCGATCTGCTCATGGTTGGTGCCGAAAAGGTGCTCAAAGGTGTGCGAGTATGGGCCATGGCCGATGTCATGCAAAAGGCCGGCCATCTGCACCAGCAGGTTTTCGCTGGGGTCCCAGAGTCCGTCGCCGGTACTTTGACTAGGGTATTTGTCAGTAAAAAGGTTGCTGATCCGTCGGGCCAGTTCGTAGACGCCCAGGTTGTGCTCAAAGCGGGTGTGGGTGGCGCCGGGGAAGACGAAGGCCGTCGGGCCCAGCTGCTTGATCCGCCGCATCCGCTGGAATTCTTGCGAGCGGACGACTTCCAGGGCCACTTGGGTGTCCAGGTGGATATAGCCGTGGACCGGGTCACGGACGACGACTTCGCGGGCCAGTTTAGGACTGTCGAATTTTGTCAAAAGTAAATCCTCCATTCTTATTGTTTTATATTTTTGCCAAAACATAGTAAGATGTGCTTGACTAGCTATAGAAATTATAGCAAAAGTTGCCAGAGGCCGCTGCTTGCGGCTGTTAAAGGAGAAGAATTTTTTATAAAGATGAGCAAGATTAAGATCGATTTGACGAGCAAGATTACCCAGGGCGAGCAAACGGAAACCATCCGCCAGCAGGCAGAAGGCGAATTGCGGGAAGACGGCGCGGTGAAAAGAATTTTTTATGAGGCGGAAAAGGTGCCGGTCAAGATGCTCGTAAAAGAGCAGGAGCTCTTAATCCGGCGGGGGACTGACCACAGCAACTTCTCCCAAATGCATTTTATTTTAGGCGAGAAGGGGCAGTGCAAGTACGTGGTTGAGGGCCGGCAGCTGGATCTCTTGTCGGAAACCAAGCGCCTGGAATTGAAAGAAAATGCCGCTGGTCAGCAACTTGAAGTTGAATATGACCTCTTTAGTGGTGTAGACTTAATTGGTAGTTATGCCGTCTCGTTGATTTTTGCTTAAATGACGTGTAAAATAGACAAGATTGAATAGAGAGGACGTTCAACTGTGGGATTAGCTGATTTTAAAGACGTGGATCGTAACGAATTGTCAATGATTGAAGTTGCACACGCAATTTTGGAAGACCGTGGCGAAAGAATGGCTTTTGCCGATATCGTTAACGAAATGCAAAAGTACCTGAACAAGAGCGACGAAGAAATTCGCCAGCGCTTGCCGCAATTTTACACGGACATAAACACCGATGGCCGCTTCATTTCCATGGGTGAAAATGTCTGGGCCCTGCGGACCTGGTTCAAGTTTGAAGCTGTCGATGAAGAAGTCGACCACCCAGAAGACGACGGCGACGAAGCATCAACTCGCAAGCACCACAAGAAGGTCAACGCCTTCCTGGCGCCGACTGAAGGCGACGACGTGATCGACTACGAAAACGATGACCCAGAAGACGAAGACTTGTCCGACGGCAGTGACGCTGACGAAGATGACGCTGACGACAACTCCGGCGACGATTACGACGACAATGAAGACGACGAAGATGACGACTCATTGCCAGACGGGATCGAAGGTCAGCTGTCACAAATGGATGACGACGACCTTGATGACGATGTGGACGAAGGATAGGATTTTGCCCTTGACTTGCGGCTGAAAAGTCGTTATTATTTTGCGTGGGCACCCTATGTGCGTTTAGCTCCCTAATTGCTAGGGAGCTTTTTTATTATTTTTCAAAGGAGAGCTCAATGACCAAATATATCTTTGTGACTGGCGGCGTTGTTTCATCATTGGGGAAAGGGATTACTGCATCAAGCATTGGTCGCTTGCTGAAGAACCGCGGCTTAAAAGTTACCATGCAGAAGTTCGACCCATACATCAACATCGACCCCGGCACGATGAACCCTTACCAACACGGTGAAGTTTTCGTGACTGACGACGGTACGGAAGCTGACCTTGACTTGGGCCACTATGAAAGATTGGTCGACGTTAGAACCAGCAAGTACTCTAACGTGACGACTGGCAAGATCTACCAGGAAGTCCTGCAGCGCGAACGGCGCGGCGACTACCACGGCGGCACTGTACAGGTGATCCCGCACGTAACTAACATGATCAAGGAAAAGGTCATGCGGGCAGCGCAAATGACCGACACTGACGTGGTTATTTCCGAAATCGGCGGTACGGTCGGTGACATGGAATCAACTCCGTTCATGGAAGCCATCCGGCAAATGCGGCGGGAAGTCGGCTCAGAAAACGTCATGTACGTGCACGTTACCTTCGTTCCTTACCTGCGGGCAGCCAAGGAACTGAAGAGCAAGCCGACCCAGCAGTCAGTTTCCATGCTGCGGTCAATCGGGATCCAGCCAAACATGCTGGCTCTTCGCTCAGAAATGCCAGTTCCGCAGGAAATGAAGGACAAGATCTCCACTTTCACCGACGTTCCAGTCGACTACATCGTGGAATCTTTGGACGCGCCATCTCTGTTTGACGTGCCGTTGTCCTACCAGGAACAAGGCGTTGATCAGAAGGTCGTTGACTTCCTCCACATCGACAGCCCGAAGCCGGTTGCCGACATGGACGAATGGCGCCGGATGGACGAACGGGCCAAGAACTTGAAGTACAAGACCAAGATCACCCTGGTCGGCAAGTACGTCGAATTGGAAGATGCCTACATTTCCGTAACTGACGCTTTGCAGCACGCCGCCTACCTGTACAACAGCAAGATCGAAGTTGAAAAGATCCAGGCTGAAGACATTACTGAAGACAATGTAGCCGAACTTTTGAAGGACACCCAGGGCTTGATCGTGCCAGGCGGTTTCGGCACCCGGGGTCTGGAAGGGATGATCACTTCCATCAAGTACGCCCGCGAACACGACATTCCATTCCTGGGGATCTGCCTGGGGATGCAGATGGCCAGCGTGGAATTCGCCCGCAACGTTTTGCACCTGGAAGACGCCAACTCAGCTGAAGCAGAACCAAACTGCAAGAACAACATCATTGACTTGATGGCTGACCAGCGCGACCAGGAAAAGATCGGCGGCACCTTGCGTCTGGGCTTGTACCCAGCCATGCTGAAGGCCGGCACTAAGACCCGGGAATGCTACGACGGCCAGGAAGTCATCCAGGAACGTCACCGTCACCGCTACGAATTCAACAACAAGTACCGGGAAGACTTTGAAAAGGCCGGCATGACCTTCTCAGGCGTTTCTCCAGACAACCACCTGGTGGAAATCGTTGAAATCACGGACAAGAAGTTCTTTGTTGCCGCTCAATACCACCCGGAATTCCTAAGCCGGCCAAACCGGCCAGAAGGGCTCTTCAAGGGCTTTATTGGGGCAGCCAGCGGTTTGCAGGTCGACAAGTTCTAAATTTTGTACGATAATAATAGATAATGACAAGAGAAGAGAAACCTCTTCTCTTGTTTTTTTGACGAAGATCTATTAACATTATTATGATAATTTGACAAAAGAAAAGGACTACTTTCCCAAATGAAGCAAATGATAATTCACGGAGGGAAACCCCTGCAAGGCGACATCTGGATTGGCGGCGCGAAGAACTCAACGGTAGCGCTGATTCCGGCCTCAATCCTGTCGAGAACGCCGGTGACCCTGGAATCAGTTCCGCGGATTGCCGACGTTGACAATTTGATGGACTTGTTGAGCGAAATGGACGTGCACTGCGACTTCCGCGAAACGACCCTGCAAATTGACCCGACCGAAATCAAGATGAGTCCCCTGCCAGCTGGGAAGATTAAGAGCTTGCGCGCGTCTTACTACTTTATGGGCGCTTTGCTCGGTCGTTTTGGCAAGGCGGTTGTAGGTTTTCCTGGTGGCGATGACATTGGCCCGCGGCCGATTGACCAGCACATTATGGGCTTCCAATCCCTCGGCGCCGACGTTAGATATGAAAATGAGCAGATTGTAATTACCGCGCCTGATGAAGGGTTGAAAGGGGCCCAGATTCACCTGAAGATGGCTTCTGTTGGGGCAACGATGAACATCATCATGGCCTCAGTCACGGCCAGCGACCGGACGGTGATCGAAAACGCGGCCAAGGAGCCGGAAATCATCGACCTGGCAACTTTCTTGAACAACATGGGGGCCAAGATCCGCGGGGCGGGGACTGACACCATCAGAATCGACGGGGTTGACCGCTTGGAGGCCAAGGTGCCGCACACGATCATCCCTGATCGGATTGAAGCCGGGACTTACATTTCCATGGCAGCCTGTATCGGTAACGGGATCCGGATCCACAACATCATCGCTGAACACCTTGACGCCTTTTTGGCCAAGGTGGAAGAAATGGGCGTGGTGATCGACACTGATGAAGACTCCCTCTTCGTTTACCCGGCCGGGGACCTGCGCATGGTCCAGGTCAAGACCGGGACTTACCCGGGCTTCGCGACTGACTTGCAGCAGCCAATTACGCCGCTCTTGCTGACGGCTAAGACCGGGGAAGGGGTCATCATCGACCCGATCTACCCGAAGCGGACCCGGCACGTGCCGGAACTGCAGAAGATGGGGGCTTCCATTACGGTCGTTAACAACATCATTCTGGTTCAACCGGGCAGCCGCCTGCGCGGGGCGGTGGTTCACGCTGACGAAATCCGGGCCGGGGCCTGCTTGATGCTTACGGGCTTGATGGTTGACGGCGAAACGGTGATCAACAATGCTGGCAACATCTTGCGCGGCTATGACCGGGTGGAAGAAAAGCTGCACCAGCTGGGCGCTGACGTGGTCATCCGGGACGTGGAAGATTAACTTGAGCCCTTGTCAAACGGGCTGGATAGTGGTACTATATTAGAGTTAACCGATTAATCTATGGCCTGTAGAAGGCTATGGCAAAGGAGTTTTAGAATTATGAAACAAGGTATTCACCCAGATTATCAAGAAGTTTGCTTCATGGACTCAGCAACTGGTTTTAAGTTTGTTGCCGGCTCAACTTTGAAGTCATCAGAAACTGTTGAATTCGAAGGCAACACTTACCCATTGATCCGTGTTGAAATTTCATCAGATTCCCACCCATTCTACACTGGCAAGCAAAAGTTTGCCGCAGCCGATGGTCGAATCGAACGTTTCAACAAGAAGTACGGCTTCAACAAGAAGAACTAATCGTTCTCTTTACTTTAAAAGCAGCCCTCTTGGGTTGCTTTTTTATTGCGAAGAGCGCTAAACAACGTATAATATACTAAGTGTTATTCTCAAGGAGCAGTATTGGAATGAAAATGCAGTTGGCAGAAATCGCTCAAGCCTTAAATACCAGTTGTGAAGGGGACGCAGAAACGGTCATTACCTCAGTGGCCTTTGACTCAAGAAAGATCAGCCAGGGCGCCCTCTTTGTCCCGATCAAGGGGGAAAGAGACGGCCACGATTTTGTGGGTTCAGCCATTGAAGCCGGCGCCAGCGCCACTTTGTGGGAAGCTGGCCACCCAAACAAGCCGGAAGGCATCGCGGTTTTAGAAGTTGCCGACACCTTGAAGGCCATGCAGGATCTGGCCCGCTACTACTTGCAGAAGGTCAACCCAACCGTGGTCGGCATCACCGGCTCAAACGGCAAGACCACGACCAAGGACATGGTGGCGGCGGTTTTGGCCAAGCGCTTCAACGTTTACAAGACCCAGGCCAACTTCAACAATGAAATCGGCGTGCCGATGACCATTTTAGAAATGAAGCCGATCACTGAAATCCTGGTTTTGGAAATGGGGATGGACCGGGCTGGCCAACTGCATGAACTGAGCCAGCTGGCCCGGCCGGATGTGGCGGTCATCACCATGATCGGGGAAGCCCATATCGAATTCTTAGGCAGCCGGGACAAGATCGCCGACGCCAAGATGGAAATCACGGACTTTTTGCAAGAAGACGGCGAATTCATCTACAACGGTGATGAACCCCTCCTGGCGGAAAGAGCCGCAAAGCTTTCCCAGGACAAGTCCACCTTCGGTTTCGCGGACTCTGACAGCATTCATGCCAGTGACCTCCGCAGCACCATGCACCATTCCTTCTTCAAGATTAACGGGACTGACCGAGAATTCTCAATTCCAATGATCGGCCGCCACAATGTGGCTAACGCCATGGCCGCTATTCTGGTTGGCCGCCACTTCGGGGAAAGCGACGAGGAAATCGCCGCTGGCCTGGCCAACTTCGTGCCAACGGCCAACCGGATGGAATGGGAAAAGGGCGACTGCGGCGAAGACATCATGAGCGATATCTACAACTCCAACCCAACGGCAGTTAAGGCCGTGACTGCCTCCTTTGGCCAGGTTCCAGTCAGTGAAGGCGGCCGCCGGATCGCGGTTTTGGCTGACATGCTGGAACTGGGCAGCCGGTCAGCCGACCTGCACAAGGGTCTGGCTGCCTGCCTGGACCCGGACAAGATCAACGTCCTTTACCTTTACGGGCCGGAGATGAACCACCTTTACCAGGCCCTGCTGGACAAGTACGGCCAGCAGAATCTGCACTACTACCCAGAAGACGAGATGAGCCATTTAATCGATGATTTAAAGGGCGACATCCACAGCCAGGACATCGTTTTGCTGAAGGGGTCCCACGGGATGCACCTGGAACGAGTCCTCGACAGACTGAAATAGGAGAACAATTTGAAATTTACTGAACTAGGATTGAACGATAATATCTTAAAGGCAATTAAGCGGTCAGGCTTTGAAGAAGCCACCCCGATCCAGGCCCAGACCATTCCTTTGGCTCTGGCAGGCCAGGACGTGATCGGCCAGGCCCAAACCGGGACGGGGAAGACAGCTGCCTTTGGTCTGCCAATCCTGCAAAAGCTGGACCTGGACAAGCAGGAGCAAGCCATCCAGGCCATCGTAATTGAACCAACCAGAGAACTGGCCATCCAGACCCAGGAAGAACTTTTCCGCTTGGGCAGAGACGAAAATGCCAAGGTCCAGGTCGTTTACGGCGGGGCGGACATTGGCCGGCAGATCCGGGCCTTGAAGAAGGCGCCGGAAATCCTGGTCGGGACTCCTGGCCGGCTTTTGGACCACTTGAAGCGCAAGACCATCAAGCTGGACGGCGTCAAGACAGTTGTTTTGGACGAAGCCGACGAAATGCTTGACATGGGCTTCATCCAGGATATCGAAAGCATCTTAACCTATGCTGAAAACCGGGACCAGACCCTCTTGTTCAGCGCGACCATGCCAAAGCCAATCCAAGCTTTGGGCGAAAAGTTCATGCATGACCCGCAAGTCGTGAAGATCCAGGCCAAGCAACTGACGGCTGATTTGATCGACCAGTACTTCGTCCGCGTCCGGGAAAACGAAAAGTTCGACACCATGTGCCGGCTGATCGACGTGGAAAATCCGGACCTGGCCGTGGTCTTTGGCCGGACCAAGCGCCGGGTTGACGAACTGACCCGGGGCCTGGTTGCCCGGGGCTACAACGCGGCCGGCATCCACGGCGACCTGACCCAGGCCCGGCGGATGCAGGTGCTCAAGCGCTTCAAGGAAGGGGAGCTTGACATTCTGGTGGCTACTGACGTAGCTGCCCGGGGCCTGGACATTTCCGGGGTTACCCATGTTTACAACTACGACATTCCGCAAGACCCGGACTCCTACGTCCACAGAATCGGCCGGACCGGCCGGGCCGGCAAGAGCGGGATGAGCGTGACCTTCGTGACGCCAAACGAGATCGGCTACATGCGGACTATCGAGGACTTGACCAAGAAGAAGATGTCTCCTCTGCGTCCGCCGACAGACGCCCAGGCCTTTGCCGGGCAGATGAAGCAGGCGGTCTTGAAGGTGGACGACCTGTTGAGCGGGGATTTGAGCAAGTATGACGACGCGGCGGAAAAGCTGCTGGAAAATTACTCAGCTGAAGACATCGCCGCTGCTTTGCTGAAGGAACTCTCTAACGACAGCGAGGTCACGGTTACTATCACCCCTGAAAACCCTCGCTCTTACCGGGGCAAGCACTCAGGCGGCCGGGGTAGCCGCAGCCGGAGCGGTAACAATAACTTCAAGGGCAAGCGCAATTTTGACAGAAAGAAGCGCAAGCCAGGCTTTAAGTTCCACGGCCGGAAGGGCTAAATTTTTAAAAAAATAAAAAGGACCGGGCTTTTGTCCAATGTCATTAAGTTAAGGGATTGACAT
>NZ_KV793102.1:0-599 GCF_001808415.1 Lactobacillus sp. HMSC08B12
TCATCCTTACACATAAAATTATACAGTTCCGCTTTTAGGCCTTTCCCTAGCCCATTGATTAACGGCCTTCTGGCATAATTGCGGCGTGATCTTGTCTAAGTAAACATCACCCAAGACGGGCAAGACCTTTGATTCCATACAGCGCTTGAACTGGTAGAAGGAAGTTTCCTTCACTGTTTGAGCGTACAAAGGAAGATACAGTTCAAGCAGGCCCTTGAAAGTAAGCCGCTTCTGATTGATTGGCAAATAGTCCCCGTTCAAGATTGCTTGCTGAACATCTAAGTAAGCTTGTTTGGCTTCCTTTAGTGTCTTGAAGCCCTGCTTCCTAATGATGATAGATTTTCCTGTAGTCTCATCTTTTCCAGCGTAGACAATGAACTTGTAGCGATCTTTCCCGCTGGCTGTTTGATACTTGATAATGTCTTTCTTGTTCATAGTGATTCCTGCTTTCTTTTTCCGGATACGTCCACAGGCTTCAATATGATTAGAAAAATATTTTGTTTTTGGGGATGCTGGCAACAGTCAACAACTAACTGGCATCCCCTGGAAAATGTCCACTTTTGTTAGCTTCTTAAACTTCCCACTTACAAAAGTGGGCT
>NZ_KV793103.1:0-1203 GCF_001808415.1 Lactobacillus sp. HMSC08B12
GCGGTGTCTTAACCACTTGACCAACGGGCCGCGTAAGCACTCTTAAGATGATACTCGCTTAAACTCATCTTGTCAAGCGGCTTCCTCAATCTTTTCAAAGGCCACTTGCGCCGACGCTCGCGCGTCAACAAATACTAGAATACAGAAAAATCCTGTCTTTGGCAAGTCTTTTTTAGAAAAAAGAGCTACTTTTTTGCCTTTTCTCCTGCTTCTGCCCTCTCTCCTTCTTACTTTTAGAGTTAAGCAGCTTTAAGGCACAAAAAAAGAGCTGCGGAACAGCTCTTTATCAAGCGGAGTAAGAGAGATTCGAACTCTCGCGCCAGTTTCCCGGCCTACACCCTTAGCAAGGGCGCCTCTTCAGCCACTTGAGTATTACTCCAATGGGCCTGGATGGACTTGAACCATCGACCTCACGCTTATCAAGCGTGCGCTCTAACCAGCTGAGCTACAGGCCCATAAGCGGGTAACGAGAATCGAACTCGCGACAACAGCTTGGAAGGCTGTGGTTTTACCACTAAACTATACCCGCAAATATTCAATTTATGGCGCGGGACGGAATCGAACCGCCGACACATGGAGCTTCAATCCATTGCTCTACCAACTGAGCTACCGAGCCAGCTTATTAAAAAGCAATTGCGGGAGCTGGATTTGAACCAACGACCTTCGGGTTATGAGCCCGACGAGCTACCAGACTGCTCCATCCCGCGATAATAAAAAATGGACCTTGTAGGACTCGAACCTACGACAGGACGGTTATGAGCCGTCTGCTCTAACCGACTGAGCTAAAGGTCCAAGTTTACAAAATAGCGGCGGGGGGGATCGAACCCTCGACCTCCCGGGTATGAACCGGACGCTCTAGCCAGCTGAGCTACACCGCCATACTGTAACCAATATGGAAAATATTAAATTACAAATCGGGAAGACAGGATTTGAACCTGCGACCCCCTGGTCCCAAACCAGGTGCTCTACCAAACTGAGCTACTTCCCGGATTTATGCACCCAGTAGGACTTGAACCTACAACCTTCTGATTCGTAGTCAGACACTCTATCCAGTTGCGCTATGGGTGCATGCATGCCGAAGACCGGGGTCGAACCGGTACGGTTGAAACCAACCGCAGGATTTTAAGTCCTGTGCGTCTGCCAATTCCGCCACTCCGGCATATATATTATAAAAAGCGGAAGACGGGATTCGAACCCGCGACC
>NZ_KV793103.1:1223-9391 GCF_001808415.1 Lactobacillus sp. HMSC08B12
GTGATGTTCTACCACTGAACTACTTCCGCACAATGCCGATTATACGACTTGAACGTACGACCCCCTGTTTACAAGACAGGTGCTCTACCAACTGAGCTAAATCGGCATGATATAAAATACGGGTGGCGGGACTTGAACCCGCACGTCCGAAAACACTAGAACCTAAATCTAGCGCGTCTGCCAATTCCGCCACACCCGCAGATCGGGGCCATGAGTCGTGAGGGACTTGAACCCTCGACCCTCTGATTAAAAGTCAGATGCTCTACCGACTGAGCTAACGACTCGATGGAGGATACAGGGCTCGAACCTGTGACCCTCTGCTTGTAAGGCAGATGCTCTACCAGCTGAGCTAATCCTCCATATGACTAGTTTACGGCATAGGCCGTAAGCACAAATATTAGTATATCGTATTCAGCCAGGAATGCAAGTCTTTTTTGCCTTTTTTATTTTGAAAAAGCAAGGCGAAACACAAAAAAACAGCGGAAAACCGCTGTTTTGGGAAAGATTTTAAAATCAATTACATAATGTTGATCTTCTTATTGGCAATCAGCACGATAGACAGAACACAGAGAATTGCAATAAAGATAAAGGTGATCTTTTCGTTCTTGTTGAGCTTTCTGCCTTGTTCACGGACGCCTTGGTAATAAACGATCAGGCCTGGGATGTAACTCAAGGAAACAGCCAAGACTGATTGCCAGCCAGCCAAAATCATGCACATGAATTGGAAGAGGGCTGCCAATAACCCGTAGGTCCATTGAGTCCATTCCTTGTGTTCACGGCTGAACTTCATTTGGTACAAGCCGACAAACAGGTATGAGAACAAGATGGCACTTGAAGCCAAAGTGTAACAGAATTCGTAAGCCTTGTTAGTGAAGAGCAAGGAGAAGAGGAAAATTGTCTGCAGGATAGCAGTAGTGAACAGGGCGTCGGTTGGCGCCTTCTTGCTGTTCAGCTTGCCCCAGAACTTAGGAGCAGCACCGTCTTCAGCGATCAAAAGCATGGTTTCTGCTGGCAGCATGGTCCATGACAGCCAGGAAACGATAGTGGAAATGATCAAACCAATGTTGATAATCATCATGCCCCAGTCGCCGATGATCATCTTCAAGTCGTTACCCAAAGCTGGTTGTGCAGCGCTGGCCAATTGGGCCCGGGTAAGTGCGCCGTATGGCAGGATTGAAATCAGCATGTAAAAGACCAAAAGCAGAACGAAACCAAGCATGGTTGCTTGTTGCGCTTCCTTCAGGCTCTTGGCACGTGACCCCATGACTGAGGCCCCTTCAACACCGATAAATACCCAGATCAGGGTCATCAAAGTCCCCTTCATCTGTGGCCAAAGGCCGCCAGTAGTGATCCCCTTGGACAGGTTGTTGGCAACTCTGCCCCAGAAGTCAGCGGTGAACATCCCGCCCTTGAAGGAAACGATGCAGATGATAACAAACATAATCAATGGCACAACCTTGCAGAAAGTACCGATCGTGTTAACGAATGAGGCACTTTCAACACCGTTGTTAACCAAGAAGGTCAAGGCCCAGCAGAAGATGATGGCCACGATGATTGAAGGCAGGTTTGAACCGCCCTTGAAGACCGGAATAAAGGTCCCGATCGCGCTCATCAGCATAGTCGCGAAGGCCAAGTTGCCCAGCCAGGCACTCATCCAGTAGGCCCAGCCGGAAATGAATTCGCCCAGAGGGCCATAGCCGGCCCCGGCGTAAGCGAAGATACCACCCTTAAGATCGGATCTCTTCTCAGTCAAATTGTTCAATGACAGAACAAGCATCAAGAAACCAAAGCCGACCAGCAGCCAGGACAAAATCGCGGGCCCTGGAGCGGCAGATTGGGCAATGGAACTGGTAATGCCGAAGATCCCAGTCCCAATGGAGGAACTGACGATCAAAGCGGTCAGGCCGACAAGGCCTATCCCTTTTTTGTTTACTTTCTCTTCCATGATTTTTACCTCCCAAATACTCTTTCCACCTAAAAAGGCGGAGATAGTCTAAACCCTTGAGCGATAGACCAGCTCCGCGATTTTAGGATCTTAAAACCAATTAGATGTCTTCACGAACAATTGGGCAAGACATGCAACGTGGACCACCACGGCCTCTTGACAATTCGCTTGAGCGAACTTCGTGAACGAGAATCCCGTGTTCTCTCAGCAAAGCGTTGGAGACGTAGTTTCTGTTGTAAGTTACAACTTCACCTGGAGCGATTGCCAAAGTGTTTGAACCGTCGTTCCATTGTTCACGCGGAGCTACGATTGGGTCACCGTTACCAGTTGGGATCAAGTCGATTTCTGACTTGCCCAGTGCCTTCTTCAGCACTTCCTTGATGTCAGTGTGGTGTTCGAAGGTTACTTCGCCCTCCTTGCCTGGGTGCAGTACCCAGTTGTCAACCTTGCCATCTTCAGTCAAGATGTCCGGGTGAACAGTGAATTGGTCGTAGTTGATCATGGTGAACACCGTGTCAAGGTGCATCATCGCGTGGTTGTGCGGAATTGAGATGGCAATTACAGTGTCGTAGTCAGAGTTTGCGAACAAGCTCTTAGCGATGTCTTGAATTGCGTCAGCAGTAGTCCGTTGTGAAATACCGATTGCTACTACGTGGTCGCTCAATACCAGTTCGTCACCACCTTCGATATGGCTTGCGTGGTTTCTGTCACGCCATACCTTAACCTTGCCTGCAAAGCGAGCGTTGTACTTCAAGATGTATTCAGTGATCATTGATTCACGCTGACGAGCTGGGAAAGTCATCTTGTTGACTGACATCCCGTCGCCGATTGAAGCTTGCGGGTCACGGGTGAAGTAAGCGTTTGGAAGTGGATCCATCAAGAATGGCCATTCAGTGTTTTCGGACACTGCAGCCAAGTCAAGGATAGTCAATTCCAGGTCGTCTTTGCGGATACCTTCGTAGATTCTGGTTACCAGTTCAGCTGGAGTCAGAGCCTTCAAATATTCAACCAAAGCGTCATGGGTTACGCCGGCAACAAAGCCTGCTTCAACAACTTGTCTTTCAATGAATTCGTTTCTGACAGCTTCGTCTGCCAAAGCTTCAGCAGCCAGGTCTTCGGTGTAGATAACTTCGGCACCATTGTCGCGCAGAGTTTGTGCGAAGAAGTCGTGTTCTTCTTGCGCGATTGGCAGGTATGGAATGTCGTCAAACAAGAGACGTTCCATTGAATCCGGCGTGATGTTTTCGATTTCGCGCCCTGGCCTGTGCAGCATAACTGTCTTCAACTTACCAATTTCTGAAGTTACATGAATAGGACTTGTCATAATCTTTACACTCCTATAATTGCTAATTTACCTAATATCCTAATGATTTGTGTGGTTATAAATCGTCAAGTCAACCTACTAACGACTTAACTAACTAGTTGTTCGTAATTTTTAAAGAGAGATTTTCATACTAAAATTTAAAACGGTCGATGAGCTGACGAGCTTATGCGTGGATAACAGTCCCCAACTGTCCAGCAAGAGCAGCGTCTAAGCCTGACAGAGAAGTAATGATGGCTTCTCTTTCCGGGTGGCCTTCAACGAATGACATGCAGGCTTGAACCTTAGGAAGCATGCTGCCGGCCGCGAATTGACCTTCGTCAATGTACTTCTTGGCTTCTTCAACAGAGATGTCTTCCAAGTTCTTTTGGTCTGGCTTGTTGAAGTTAATGGCTACGTAGTCAACAGCGGTCAAAATGATCAGCTTGTCCGCGCCAACATTGTCTGCCAACAATGCGCTGGAGCGGTCCTTGTCGATAACGGCTGGCACGCCCCTGAGCCCTTCTTCGGTCTCAACTACAGGCACCCCGCCGCCACCACCGGCGATAACGAGTTCATTTGCTTCAATCAAGGTCTTGATGCTGTTCAATTCAACGATTCTCTTTGGGGTCGGTGAAGGAACAACCTGCCGCCAGCCGCGCCCAGCGTCTTCCTTGAAGATGTAGCCCTTGTCTTCGGCGATTGAGTTGGCTTCTTCCTTAGTGTAGAAGGCCCCAATCGGCTTAGTTGGGTTTTGGAAGGCGGTGTCAGCCGGGTCAACAACGATCTGCGTTACGATGGTTGCCACATCCTTGGTCATGCCGCGCTTGCGGAGTTCGTTTTGCAGGCTTTGCTGCAGATGATAGCCAATGTAGCCCTGGCTCATTGCCCCGCATTCAGGGAATGGGAAGGCAGCGCTTTGGCCGTGTTCAGCAGCGTAGCTCATGCCCAGGTTGATTTGTCCAACTTGCGGACCATTGCCGTGGCTGATAACTACTTCGTTGCCGGCGCTGATCAAACCGATCAGTGAGGAAGCTGTGTTCTTAACCAATTCCAATTGTTCGGCTGGTGACTTGCCGAGGGCGTTACCGCCCAATGCTACAACAACTTTTGACATAAGAGCACCTCTTCTTGATTAGTCGCCCAAGGTAGCAACCATGACAGCCTTGATAGTGTGCATTCTGTTTTCAGCTTCACGGAAGACAACTGAGTGCTTGCTTTCGAAGACTTCGTCAGTTACTTCAAGTTCCTTCAAGCCAAACTTTTCGTAAACTTCACGGCCAACTTCAGTTTCCAGGTTGTGGAAGGCTGGCAGGCAGTGTTCGAAGATAACGTTAGGGTTTTCAGTAGCCTTAAGAACGTCCATGGTGATTTGGTATGGTGAAAGCAATTCGATCCGCTTCTTCCACTTGTCGTCGGATTCACCCATTGATACCCAAACGTCGCCGTAGATTACGTCCATGCCCTTAACGCCTTCCTTAATGTCGTTTGAAACAACGATCTTGGCGCCAGTGTCCTTAGCGATTGCGTTAGCCTTTGCCAAAGTTTCTTCACTTGGGTTCAGTTCTGGAGGAGTTACAACGTGGTATTCCATACCCATAACTGCGGCACCCAGCATCAAAGCGTTGGATACGTTGTCGTGACCGTCACCAACAAAGGCAAACTTGATGTCCTTGTATTCTTTCTTCAAAACTTCCTTAGCAGTCAAGAAGTCAGCCAGGACTTGAGTTGGGTGGTCAGCGTCAGTCAAACCGTTCCAAACTGGGACACCGGAGTACTTAGCCAAAGTTTCAGCTGCTTCTTGTGAGAAGCCACGGAATTCGATACCATCGAACATGCCGCCCAATACGCGAGCAGTGTCCTTAACTGATTCCTTGTGGCCGAAGTGTGAGCCGCTTGGCCCAAGGTAAGTTACGTGAGCGCCTTGATCGTGGGCACCAACTTCGAATGAACAACGGGTTCTGGTTGAGTCCTTTTCGAAGATCAAAGCAATGTTCTTGCCCTTCAAGCGAGGTTGTTCAACACCAGCGTACTTGTCCTTCTTCAGTTGTTCTGCCAAGTCAAGCAGGTATTCCATTTCACGAGTGTTAAAGTCTGCGAGAGTCAAGTAACTGCGGTTGCGTAAATTAAAAGCCATGATAGCTTCCTCCTGTTTTCTATTGTTTTGTGTTTTTCACTTGTTTACGATTATTATTATAGAAAGCGTTTTCAGAAAACAACGACAAAAACCAAAAAGATTTACCAAAAAAATCAGCAATCAATTAATTAGTTTTTCTAAACTGTATAATCGAATTTTTTAAATGAATAGAAGGCCGCTTATACGGCCCTTTGGGTACTTTTCCCCCGTTTATACACTTTTTTATATTAAGCTGCCTTTGTGTTAAAATAGAAGCATTGACTCAGCTAACTTCAATTTACTTCAAAAATGAAGAGAAAATGCAAAAATGCACTTTTATATCACAAACAAAAGCACCAAGAACTTACAACTAATTAGTGACGCCCTGGAGCGGAACTTCGAAAACATCATCGTGGGCCGGTCAACTGATGCCCAAAGGACCTTCGATGATCTCCGCCAGCTCAGAGTTGACGTATTGGTGGTCGACTATGACCTGGCTCCTTTTGACGGCCTGGCTCTCTTAAGGCGGCTCAAGCAGGCCAACATCTTGCCCCGGGTGATCATGACGGCCAATACGCCGTCAGAATCCGTGATTACGGCTGCCTACCAGAACGGCTGCGATTTTTTTATCCACCACCAGCTCAATTCTGAAGAGATTGCCCATATTTCCAAAATCATCAGCACAACCCTGCAGCTTTTGAGCAACATGCGGGTGATTAGCGAGCTCTCCGGCAGCTTGAACAATCCATATGGCCGCCAGCAAACCACCCACCGCCAGCAGATCGACCATGTTACCGACACCCTGCGCTTTTTGGGCATTGCATCAGAAAAAGGCTATGATGACATCATGAAAATTATCCGCTTGATGGTCGACAAGGATATGAGCTTTGACCAGATTGACCTGGAAGAAAGCTTCGGCATCAGCAGCCGGGAGAAAAAGGTCATCTACCAGCGGATCCGCCGGACCCTGCACATCGGGATCGTCAACCTGGCCACCATGTGCATCGACTACCCGGACAACGAAATGCTGCTGGACTATGCCAACAACCTCTTTGAATACCAGAACATCCACGTGGAAATGCAGCACCAAAACGGCAAGGAGCTGGAGCGGGGGCAGATTTCCCTGCAGCACTTTTTTGACGGCCTCCTTCAGGAAAGCTACCGGGTCAAGCGGGACAGCAACAATGAGCTCTGGTAAGGAGCTTTCTGCTTGTAGTACAATTGGATAGTAAAGAAAGAACTTATCTCTTTTATATATAAAGAAAGGCACAACATGTTAGAAAAAGTTACCGTTGACCCAAGTTTTTGGGAACTCTTCCCTGACGCGCAAGTAAACATCATGCTCGTCAGCGGCATCGACAACCATGACACTGATGACAATTTGGCCTGCCGGCGCAAGCTGCTCAGAGAAGGCAGCGACAAGGCGGAAGACTTCCTGGGTGCTGCGGCTTTTGCCAAGAACCCAGTTGTTGCTGAATGGCGGCAAGCCTACCAGCAATTCAAAAAGAAGAAAGGCGTCCGGGCTTCCATCGAAGCGCTCTTGAAGCGGATCGACAAGGGCGAGGACTTGCACCCGATTTCACCATTGGTTGACGTCTACAATTCAGTTTCCCTGGCTCATGGTGTCCCAATCGGCATCGAAGACCAAGATAAATTGGCCGGCACCATGCACCTGGGCCAAGTCCACGAAGGCCTGCCCTTCCAGCCGGTCGGCGCTGACAAGGACGAACCGACCCTTGAAGGGGAAGTTGCCTGGTATGACGATCAAGGTGCCGTTTGCCGCTGCCTCAACTGGCGGGATGCCCAAAGAACCATGCTGGATGAAGATTCAACTAAGGGCGTAATCGTAATTGAATCAGTCAACGCTGACCAGGCCCAGCGAGCTAACGAAGCCATGAGCGACTTGGAAGAGCTTTTGGAAGAATTTTTCGGCATCAAGCCGGACAAGTCTGTGGTCTTGACCAAGGACGCGCCAAGCGTGGACGTTGACTAAAAAACTATCAACAAGTTTTCCACAAGCAAAAAGTCTTACCCGTCATAGGTAAGACTTTTTTCGATTGACTAAAATATTTTACTTCTTTTCCTGGCTCCAGACCTTTTCTCCGCCAATCCAAGTCGACGCCGGCTTGACCTTGGCTAAGTCCTCTGCCTTTTGACTGAAGATGTCTCTTTCCAAGATAACAAAGTCGGCGTCCTTGCCCGGGATCAAGATTCCGTTATTGACGAAGCCGCCCATCTTGGCCGCGTCTCTGGTATAAGCCAGGATGGCCCGGACTACTGGGATACCTTCATCTTCATTAATAAAACCGCCTGCTGCCGTGTGCCGGGTCACTGCCGCGTAGATTCCGTAAAAAGGACTGTCCGGTTCCGCCCATGGGGTGCATGGGGCATCAGAACTGAGGCTGAAAAGAATATTTTCTTTGTCTAAGCTCTTGATCCGGTAGGCCATTTTTAGCTGGTCCGCTGACAAAAACTGCCGGTAGGAATCTTCTTCGGCGAAGAAGAAGATCGGCTGGGTGGAAACAGCCAGTCCAATTTTTGCCCCCTTCAGCTCCTTGAGCATGGAGTCGGATAAAAGTGAAGCGTGCTCGATTCTGACTGACGGCTGACCTTCAAGCCAAGGATCCAGATCCTGGCAAACGTCGATCACCCGCTGAATGGCCGCGTCGCCCATGGCGTGAACCGCGACCTGCAGCTTATTTTCTCGGGCATAAGCGATAATCTACTCAGAAAGCAGACAAATAACAGTAAAAATTAGGCAAATAGAAAATAAAACAAGAAAACAAAAAGAGCCAGACTTCCGTCTG
>NZ_KV793104.1:0-920 GCF_001808415.1 Lactobacillus sp. HMSC08B12
TGTTCAATTTATTCTTGCAATTGGCGGAAATTTCTAGTAGCTTGAAAATATTTTTTTCTCTGGTGTTATTTTCAAATTCTGTTTCGTGAATGTTTTAATTTGCTTTTGTTATATTAGTTGTATTGTTGATAAGATTGAATGTCATCTTATTCAGATAAGAGCGAGACATACTGCAAGCAAGAACATTGCGATATATTTTTTAATTTACATTATTAGATTCATATTAAATTTATCGGAACAGATGTTTCGAATTTAATGGTTAGCTCAATATTAGTTTTCTATTTTTTAGTTGTTTATCTTTTTCAGCTTTATTCTATCCCAGCTATATTAAATCTAAGTGTATAATTTTTGCGGTAAGTTGAATAATTAATTAAAAAAGCTCAAGTCCTTTGAATTTGGACTTGAGCTAAAACAAAAAGGCCAGTAGTCTGATGTTAAGAACACAAAACACATTAGAAGCTAGTCTTTTATGGAATCTATTATAACTGATATCGTGAAAATTATTAAGTCTGAAAATAATGTTATTCCTCGTGAAAAGGCATTAATGTGCTGCTTCTTTGATTTGATTAGAGAATTAATGAAATTAGCACTAGAAGAAGTTGATGCCGGCTTAGTTGAAGAAACTAAAAAGCAAGGCTATCAGATTGAAAAGAAAAATAAGCGCTCAGTTGTGACTGCCTTTGGTGAGATTAGCTATTGGCGCAGAAGATATGCTTGTCCAGGCAAGAAGGCCCAATACCCACTGGATAAGCTGATGGGCTATGACAAATATAAGCGTTACAGTGTTTTGGCAGTGAAGGATATTTTGCAGGTTAGCGCCGTGGCAACTTACCGCAATACTGCTTTAGCTGTTAATACTCTCTCCTGTTTCAACTTATGAATACAATAATTAACTTAAACTTCCCACACCAAAAAGAACT
>NZ_KV793105.1:0-5939 GCF_001808415.1 Lactobacillus sp. HMSC08B12
ACAGTGTTCAGTTTAATTTTACAATCGGCGCTTTCTTGAATTTGCTCAAAGTGGTAAACTTAAGGCTGTGAAGCAATAATTCACTCAATTTTAGAATTTTTGGGCATAGTTATCGCACCATTAGGAGAGAAATATGGAAGAGAACACGACATTCAACTTTAAAGTGTATGGTGATTATGCGCTGTTTACTGATCCTATCATGAAGATTGGCGGGGAAAAGTTTACATACCCGGTTCCAACATACCAGGCCTTGAAGGGTATAACTGAGAGTATTTATTGGAAGCCGACTATTCAAATTTATATTGATAAAGTCAGAGTAATGAACCCGATCATTACAGAGGCAAAAGACATCAGAGTGCCAAAGTATAATGACATGACAAAAACGGACCTTTCTAGGTATACCTACTTGAAAGACGTTGAATATCAAGTTCAAGCTCATTTTGAATTTAATCAGAACAGACCAGATTTAGCCGGTGACAGAAATGCAAAGAAACACTATGCAATAATGAAACGGTGCATAGAAAAAGGTGGCAGACGCGATATCTTCTTAGGAACCCGTGAATGCCAGGGTTACGTTGAGCCGTGCAAATTTGGAGAAGGCGAGAGCTTCTACGACAATTCTGATGACCGACTTTTTGGTACCATGGTACATGGTATTGATTACCCTGATGAAACAGGGAGAGATGAATTAGGTGTCAGACTTTGGAATGTTGTGATGAAACAAGGGGTTATTGAGTTTCCAAGACCCGATGATGAGACTTTGGTCCGCAGGAGTCTTCATAAGCTGAAAGCAAAACAATTTAGTTTGAGTAATATCGAGAGTGTGGACGCGCTTTATGCGGAGCTGCTAAAGGAGGGTGACTTATGAGTTGGCTTTCTGAGTTTGTAGATGTCTATGATAAGAATGAAAAGAACTTAGGTATAACAAGCTATCGGATTTACCACCCCAAGTCTGGCGAAGAATCTAAAAAAGCATATCAGATGTTGCCAGTCTCTCATATTTTCCTGAACTGCACTCTTCAGATTGACTTAAATGCTGACGGTACTTTTGCTGGTGCATTCGTAGTGGATGATCCGAAAACAATAGTGCCAGCAACGATAGAGTCTTCGATTAGATCAGGTAGTGGTTCATATTTAGTTCCTCTTCCTGTCGATGATAAACTTCAGTATTTAGCAAGAGATTACAGTAAGTGGAGTGGCGATGAAAAGTATATTGAGTCGCACAAAAAGTACCTGGAACAATTTCGTGCATACCTTATTTTCTTAAAAGAATATCCGGATCAATATGTGTACCGAACTCTACAAGCTGTCTACCGTTATGTTACTGAAAATGACATAATCAATGATTTATGGACTGGAAAGATCTTTGGTGAGAATGTTGCCAAAGAAAAGGTAGCGGGAAATAACCTTTTTAAGAGTACGGTTCGCTTTAATATTAGAAATCCAGAAAACGTTAAAAGATTTGAAAATAGGCGCTTTTTTGACGCTTGGACACAGTACTATCATCAAGTATTACAAACGGATACGGTTAGTGGTGGAACTGATGAAGGAATTGATTATATTACTGGGGAAGAAAATGTCATTCTGACGAGCAAACACCCAAAAGGTATTTTAGATAATGCTGCCAATGCAAAATTAATTTCTGCGAATGATACCACTAACTTCACATTTAAGGGCCGTTTCTTAACTGCAGATGAAGCTGTCACGATTGGGTATGACTCATCTCAAAAAGCACATGCGGCAATGAAATGGCTTTTGACAAAGCAAGGTTTTAAAATTGGTGACAGATACTATCTTGCTTGGGAAGTAAATGGAGAAAATACGGCAGATTTATCAATTGTTTCTCAGAATCCATTACTTGCCTTAGCACAGAAGAAATTTGCAGAAACGACTGAAATTGATACTAATACTAATATCGCCGAGAATTTTCGCAAAGTATTAATTGATGGTGCAAATAAAGATGATTATAGCTTGCAGGGATCAGTGCATTTGATCGAACTTGAAAGTCCAGTAAATGGCCGCTTCGGAGTTGTTTATTATCAAGCAATGAGTTTGCAACAATATATTAACAAATTTGCATCTTGGTATGGAAAGATTACAATTGATGATCGGCAATCATTCTTTAACCTTAAGCAGGTCTGTTATGACATTTACGGCGATAGGGTAGATGATAAAAGAATGGCGGCAACTGTTTCCCAATTGTCACACATGATTCTTGGTAGTCAAATTGTACCGTGGAGTCTGTTATCTGCGATTTATAACCGTGCAATTAGACCTGCATCATTTAATGATGATAAGGGTTGGCGTAGAGTGATGAGGACGGCTTCAAAGCTCTTCAAGGCATACTATGATGAGGGAGAAATAAAGACGATGCTTAATGATAGTTATCACGATCGGAGTTACAGCTTCGGACGCTTGTTGGCAATTGCCGATGTAATTGAGGAAGGTGTTCTTCAAGGATCAGAAAATAACGAAGGGCGTGTCACAAATGCGAAGCGCTACATGTCTTCTTTCGCACAGCGCCCATTGGACACTTGGAAGATTATTTATACGAATCTGCAGCCGTACCTTCGAAAGAACAAGTACAGTTTCAAGGCTTCGAAGCTGATTGATGAAATCTTTGCAAGCTTAGATGCAGAAGATAAGCATTTGAATGATCCATTGAACGGAAAGTTCTTGATTGGTTACAGTCAACAAAGAAATGACTGGTACCAGAAGAAGAAGACGTCAAATGAGTAATTAAGGAATGGTGAACGAAATGGCTAATGTGTTGAATCATAGAATTGATTTTAAGGTTGTCTTCTCAGTTGCTGGGGCTAATCCAAACGGTGATCCGCTGAATGGTAATCGCCCTCGTCAGACTAGTGACGGTTATGGAGAAGTTTCTGATGTTGCAATTAAGCGTAAGCTCCGGAATCGCCTGCAAGAAATGGGAGAAAAGATCTTTGTGCAATCACAAGACCGTGCAGACGATGGTCTTAAGAGCCTTAAGGCCAGAGCAGATTCTGTAAAGGAATTAAAGGGACAAAAAGATGAGTCCAAATACCAAGAAGTTGCCTGCCAGACTTGGTTTGACGTGCGTGCATTTGGTCAAGTATTTGCGTTTGATAAGGGTTCTTCAGTTGGTGTACGAGGTCCGGTTTCTATTCAAACAGCACGTTCAATTACGCCGATTATGATTAATGACATGCAGATTACCAAGTCTGTGAACTCAAAGGACGCTGCCGGTAGAAGTTCTGATACTATGGGGATGAAGTATAGTATTGACTACGCGGTTTACCAATTTAATGGCAGTATTAATGTTCAGCTTGCTGAAAAGACTGGTTTTACAGAAGAAGATGCCAATGCGATCCATGAAGCATTGAAGACTTTGTTCTACAATGATGAATCTTCTGCCCGCCCAGCTGGGAGTATGGAAGTTTTGAGAGTATATTGGTGGGAACACAAGAACAAGTTGGGTGATGAATCTCCAGCAAAAATCTTTAGAACCGTTGAAATCAAGCCAAATGAAGGTGTGGATGTGGTAAAGTCTACGGAAGATATTGACTGGGGCAGTGCGGATAGTGCTGCTAAAACCATTCAATGTGATAAGTTAGATATTTTCGAAGACTAAGATCATGGCCTACTATGAAGATGATTTCTTAATGATTTCCGGAATTCAGCATTTTGTGTTTTGCAGAAGGCAGTGGGCACTCGGACATATTGAGGATCAATGGGAGGACAATTACCTTACACTAAAGGGAGATCAGTTGCATGAAAAGGCAGATGATCCTTTTTTAAAAGAATCAAGAGGGTCAAAATTTATCGTACGAGCCATGCCAATTCATTCAGTTGAATATGGACTTACAGGTATATGTGATATCGTTGAATTTACTAAAGATGATGTGAATGGAGTACCTGTTCGAGGAAAGAAGGAGAAATATCTTCCGATTCCCGTTGAATATAAGCACGGTCAAAAGAAATCAGACCATTCTGATGAGTTGCAGCTTTTAGCAGAAGCTGTATGCTTAGAAGAAATGCTCTTTTGTCATTTGGAGTACGGCTATTTGTATTATGGTAAGACCAAGCACCGTACAAAAGTAGAGTTTACTCCTGAATTACGGGCTATGTTGGTAAGAACCGTGAATGAAATGCATCAGTATTGGGATAGGAAGTATACGCCTAAGGTTAAACCAACAGAAAAGTGTAAGTCTTGCTCTCTTAGAAATATTTGTCTTCCGAGTTTATTGAAAACTGAAACAGTTGATGAGTATTTACGGAGGAGATTGGACGATTGAGACAATTATTGAATACTCTGTATGTCAATACTCCAGAAGCCTATTTAGCAGCTGATGGGAACAATGTAAAAGTTCTTATTGATCAAAAGTGCGTTGGTGAAGTCCCATTGCAAAATTTTGAGTCAATAGTTACTTTCGGGTATTCCGGAGTTAGTCCTGGGTTGATGCAGAAGTGTCTGGATCAAGGGATTTCTATCTCTTTTATATCAAAGAGTGGCTATTTGAAAGGGAGAGTTGTAGGAAAACCTACGGGCAATGTGTATCTACGAAGAATTCAATATCGTCTGGCAGATACGCAGGCAGCATCTCTAGAAATTTCGAAAAACTTTATAATTGGTAAAGTTTATAACCAAAGATGGATTGTTGAACGATATATACGTGACCACTCGTTTCAAATAGATGCTGATATGTTTAAGAAAGTTTCTGAATCTTTAAAGAACGGTATTGAAGAGATTCGAAATGCTGAGAACATGGATGTATTGCGTGGGGTAGAAGGAAATTTAGCGACCGATTATTTTTCTATTTTTGATCAGATGATAATTAACCAAAAGGAAGATTTTTTCTATCATGGTAGAAATAGAAGGCCCCCTCTAGATAGAGTGAATGCATTACTTTCATTGACCTACACGCTATTAGGCAATGAATGTGCATCTGGACTGATAGCAAATGGTTTGGATCCGTATGTAGGGTTTATGCACGTGGATAGGCCGGGAAGAGAATCACTCGCTTTGGACCTAATGGAAGAGCTTAGGGGGGTTATGGCCGATCGCTTTGTTTTAAAATTGATCAACAAGAAAATGCTCCATGCTGATGATTTCGTAGAGAAAGAAAGTGGAGCAATTTTACTAAAAGATGGCGCACGTAAGCGAGTCTTGGCAGAGTGGCAGAATAATAAAGTGACAACAATTGAGCACCCGTTTCTCAAAGAAAAAATAGAGTGGGGACTCATTCCATTTGTACAAGCGCAGTTGCTTGCAAGATATTTACGAGGCGACTTGGACGGATACCCTCCGTTTTTATGGAAGTAAGTGATTGTAGATGATGATGGTAATTGTCAGTTATGACGTGAATACTGAAACTGCTTCGGGAAAGAAGAGACTAAGAAATGTTTCCAAAATATGTAACGACTATGGCCAAAGAGTTCAAAATTCAGTATTTGAGTGTCTTGTAGATTCTACAAAGCTTGAGGAAATGAAGGAACGCTTACTAAAGGTATATGATGAAGAGTGCGACAGCTTGTACTTCTTCAATGTAGGCAAAAAATATGAGAACAAAGTTCAGTCTTATGGGTGTAAACAAGTATTAGACTTGGGAAAGCCAGTTGTCTTCTAATTATCTAGACAGTGCGAGTGTGAAGCTAACAGAATTAGGCAGAGGATTCGCACTGTTTTTGACTATTTTTTTGTAGTCTTGAATATAAAATTGCAGTTTTTTAATGCTTTTTATATTTTGTATGCCCAATATTTAGCTGTGAAAATGCTTTTTTAACTAAATGTTGCGGTCGCATCCCGCATGGGATGCGTGGATTGAAATAGTTCAATTGCCGCAACATGCTCTTTTTGTGCCGTCGCATCCCGCATGGGATGCGTGGATTGAAATAGCCGGCAACCGCGTTAGTGATCAAGCCAAGGGCAGTCGCATCCCGCATGGGATGCGTGGATT
>NZ_KV793105.1:5959-6189 GCF_001808415.1 Lactobacillus sp. HMSC08B12
ATCCCGCATGGGATGCGTGGATTGAAATACCTGATTGGTTGAATACTCGGTTGATGCTTGAGACGTCGCATCCCGCATGGGATGCGTGGATTGAAATATAGACAGCTAACAAAGTAACGTCCCGATTATCAGTGTCGCATCCCGCATGGGATGCGTGGATTGAAATAATTGTTGGCCGTGCTACACTTTGGCCGACCGTACAAGTCGCATCCCGCATGGGATGCGTGGAT
>NZ_KV793105.1:6209-6431 GCF_001808415.1 Lactobacillus sp. HMSC08B12
CCCGCATGGGATGCGTGGATTGAAATCAAGGCTTTGATGTCAATGGTACTCTTTGCTTGAGTCGCATCCCGCATGGGATGCGTGGATTGAAATAAAGAAATATTATCTTAGCAAGTGACTTTGACATTACGTCGCATCCCGCATGGGATGCGTGGATTGAAATATTTTTGACATGAGATATGCAATTGGACACAGCCAAAGTCGCATCCCGCATGGGATGCG
>NZ_KV793105.1:6451-6695 GCF_001808415.1 Lactobacillus sp. HMSC08B12
TCCCGCATGGGATGCGTGGATTGAAATAGCTCATCGATAACCTGCCCATAATACAGAATTTGTCGCATCCCGCATGGGATGCGTGGATTGAAATATTAAACTCTTTAACCAAAGCTTCCGCCGTGCTATGTCGCATCCCGCATGGGATGCGTGGATTGAAATATTTTCTACCTTTATATAGCCCGAAAACATGAAAACGTCGCATCCCGCATGGGATGTCGCATCCCGCATGGGATGCGTGGAT
>NZ_KV793105.1:6715-7011 GCF_001808415.1 Lactobacillus sp. HMSC08B12
ATCCCGCATGGGATGCGTGGATTGAAATTTGACTGTCTTAAGTGTACAGCTTTTTGGCTTAAGGTCGCATCCCGCATGGGATGCGTGGATTGAAATATACTTTTGGCAGTGACCGAGTTTTTGCACGGTGTCGCATCCCGCATGGGATGCGTGGATTGAAATGTTGTAGAGTTGACCATACAAGTAAGTTTGATAGTTAAGTCGCATCCCGCATGGGATGCGTGGATTGAAATGTTAAAAAGCTCCCATGGATACAGACCCGTTTCGATGTCGCATCCCGCATGGGATGCGTGGAT
>NZ_KV793105.1:7031-7454 GCF_001808415.1 Lactobacillus sp. HMSC08B12
CCCGCATGGGATGCGTGGATTGAAATAGTCAACTCAACCCCTACAAGGGAAGCCCCATCAAGTCGCATCCCGCATGGGATGCGTGGATTGAAATATTTATATAGCCCAAAAGCGTGTAAAACGGTCAAGTCGCATCCCGCATGGGATGCGTGGATTGAAATAGACCTGTTTCACCCGCTGGAACAAACAATCCTATCTGTCGCATCCCGCATGGGATGCGTGGATTGAAATATTCACGAGATCCTCGAGCCAAGCTTGGCAGTCGTCGCATCCCGCATGGGATGCGTGGATTGAAATATAAGGAGTTTAATCAAATCATCAAGGATCAGACAGTCGCATCCCGCATGGGATGCGTGGATTGAAATAACACAATGTAGACACCTAACTGGCGTTACAACAGTCGCATCCCGCATGGGATGCGTG
>NZ_KV793105.1:7474-7693 GCF_001808415.1 Lactobacillus sp. HMSC08B12
TCCCGCATGGGATGCGTGGATTGAAATTGGATTGGGAAGGAAACACTTACAACTGCGTGACGTCGCATCCCGCATGGGATGCGTGGATTGAAATAATGTAATTGCAATGTTCGCGTGGCCTAGTCTTGTCGCATCCCGCATGGGATGCGTGGATTGAAATAATACAAGAATCAATAATAAATCCTGTGCATAAAGTCGCATCCCGCATGGGATGCGTGG
>NZ_KV793105.1:7713-8135 GCF_001808415.1 Lactobacillus sp. HMSC08B12
CCCGCATGGGATGCGTGGATTGAAATTCTCGATGGACCCCGACCATTCATCTATAGCTCAAGGTCGCATCCCGCATGGGATGCGTGGATTGAAATATCGCAAATCCAACTTGGAACAGTGATAACGTTTAGTCGCATCCCGCATGGGATGCGTGGATTGAAATGAAAAACTACTTAGTTGATGGCCAAACTACTTAGTCGCATCCCGCATGGGATGCGTGGATTGAAATATTATGGAGCAGGCAGCAGAGCTCATGGAAGTCGTCGCATCCCGCATGGGATGCGTGGATTGAAATGAATGATTAGTGAAATTGCAGACAAACTTGCCTCGTCGCATCCCGCATGGGATGCGTGGATTGAAATATGGACTCTAAAGAAAATAAATGGAGCGTCGTAGGTCGCATCCCGCATGGGATGCGTGGA
>NZ_KV793105.1:8155-8449 GCF_001808415.1 Lactobacillus sp. HMSC08B12
TCCCGCATGGGATGCGTGGATTGAAATTATCAGTCCGCTAATTGACGTCCCATCAGTATAAGTCGCATCCCGCATGGGATGCGTGGATTGAAATAATTGGCTTAGGACTTGATCCTAGAAGCGCTTACACTGTCGCATCCCGCATGGGATGCGTGGATTGAAATGAAAAACTACTTAGTTGATGGCCAAACTACTTAGTCGCATCCCGCATGGGATGCGTGGATTGAAATATATAGAGCGCAGTCGCTGAGACTTCGCCGGGTCCAAGTCGCATCCCGCATGGGATGCGTGGAT
>NZ_KV793105.1:8469-8694 GCF_001808415.1 Lactobacillus sp. HMSC08B12
ATCCCGCATGGGATGCGTGGATTGAAATGTAAAAAAATCTTTCCAATTTATTCTGACCACCCGTCGCATCCCGCATGGGATGCGTGGATTGAAATATACTACGACCTGGAATGTGATTTTTACGTGAAAGGTCGCATCCCGCATGGGATGCGTGGATTGAAATATTTTTTCTTTGCCAAATCAGAAACTATTTTTTTGAGTCGCATCCCGCATGGGATGCGTGGA
>NZ_KV793105.1:8714-8936 GCF_001808415.1 Lactobacillus sp. HMSC08B12
CCCGCATGGGATGCGTGGATTGAAATCCTTGATCGTCATGACCTTATACGTCTTCCAGCTTGAGTCGCATCCCGCATGGGATGCGTGGATTGAAATATCGTCGGCAGCATCCATAATAGTTTCATCATAGTAGGTCGCATCCCGCATGGGATGCGTGGATTGAAATGACTGAGTACTGTCCAGCAGGCAAGCCAGCCAAAGTCGCATCCCGCATGGGATGCG
>NZ_KV793106.1:0-5911 GCF_001808415.1 Lactobacillus sp. HMSC08B12
CTTTGAGAGTCTGACGGTTCTTGAATCGGGAGACTTCAATCCTTGAGCTTTGTTTTTCTTGTAGGCCTTTTTCCAGTCTTTAACCGCTTTGCGGGCTTTCTTTATTTCACCGTCATGCTCGCGGATTTTATCTCTAGGGCCATACCAGTTAGCAACATCAGTCATATGGTTGATGCCGCATAACTGTGAATAAAGGAAGTCTCTGCATTTGCCGTAAGCAGTGAACAGCTCATCCAATTCTTTTAGTTCGTCACCATTTAATTTTACGGTATAGGCTCTAACTGTCTTAGTTTGAGTTCTTCTCTTTTTTCTGGTCATTTTGGGAAACGGCTTTCTTTTTACGATCTTATGTTCGTGTCTAGCCGTATTATATCACAGAAGCTCGTCCAAATACATTGATAACATGACCTAGAATAGAAAAGACTATAAATAAGCATTAGTAGTCTTAAATTGCTATTTTTGACTATATATTTTTACAGCTACTGACTTCCCAGTAAATGGCCATGTAAAAGAAACTGAGCAGGTAGATGACCAGCTGCGGGACCAGCGGCTTTAGAGCCTGGAAGCTGGCCTCTTCCGGGGCCTTCATTTCCAGGACCATGATGGTGATGATGATGGCCAATACGCCATCGCTGAATGCTTCCAAGCGGTTCTTGCTCACTTTTTTCCTCCAAACAGAAATGCTTAATCTAACTTAAATACTTTTATTGCATCTTTACCATTTTAGCCTACTTTTGCCCAAAAGAAAAAGCCTGGCAAAGCCAGGCCCAATTTCTTCTGCTTTATTCAGTAGTTAGCACTATTCTTGATTCTTGTAGTCAGCTTCCATTTCCTGCGGATCTTCCGCCTCTTCTTCATCGAAGCTGTATTCCATCTTCTTGTTGCGGTCCTTCATAAAAGCATAGGCAATTTCCGCCCCGTAGACCAGGAGGCCGATCAGGCTAAAAGCCAGAATGAACAGCCAAACGCGTTTCTTCTCCATGCTTGTCACCTTAGCTTTCTTTTAACTAAAAATCACTTCCCAATTTTATTATAAGCGCTTTTCGGGAAAAATACAGATTATCCTGGCAAAGACAGGAAAAGCATCCCCCGCAGGAGATGCTTAAACAGTCTGGTTTCTCAGCAGCTTGACCGGGAGCAGGTAGCTGTTTTGGGCCAGCTTCTTTTCCGGGTCCGCGATCCGCTCATAGAGCAGCTTGACCAAGGTCCCGGCCAGGTCTGGAACCGGCTGGACGACCGTCGCTAATTCCGGCACGTAGTTCTGGACCAGCTGGGTCCCGTCAAAGCCAACGATTTTCAAGTCCTCCGGCACCCTGATCCCCAGCTTCCTGGCTTCTTTTAAGAGCAGGATGGCCGTCAGATCGTCTGAGCAAAAGACCCCGTCGATCTTCCGCCCGCTGGTCAAGAGCTCCCGGAGTTCTCGCTCCTTAGCCGCCGGAGACTCGTAAAAGGCTGACTGAGCCGTGTGTACCGTCAATCCCGCCGCGGCCACCGTGTCCGCGTAGCCGTCAAAGCGGCGGGAGGTCGGGTTGCCTGTTTTAACCGGATTGCCGACAAAGTAGACATGCCCGCATCCCGCGTCAACCATGGCTTGGGTAGCCAGGCAGCCGCCCTGGTAGTTGTCACTGGTCACGATCGGCACCTGGTCAGACAGGTCCCGGTCAAAGGAAACGATCGGCAGGCCATAGCGCTGGTATTCTTCAATCCCTAGGTTGTGCGAACCCGCGATGATACCGTCGACCTGGTTGGCCTCCAGCATCCGCAGATAGCGTCGCTCTTTATCGCTGTCCTGGCCGGCGTCGCAGAGCAGCATCTTGTAGCCGTCCGCTTCCAGCTTGTCTTCAATTGCCGCGACCAGTTCCGCGAAGAAGGGATTGGTGATGCTGGGCATGATCACCCCAATCATCTTGGTCTGCTTGCCCTGCAAAGACCGGGCCAAGGTGTTGGGCTGGTAGTTCAGCTCCCGCATGGCCGCGTACACCCGATCCCTGGTCTTCTGGCTGATGTAGCCGTAGTTGTTGATCACCCGCGAGACAGTCGTCGGCGAGCAGCCAGCCTTCTCCGCTACATCAGTTAATTTTGGCCTCATCGTCATCCCCTCTTCTGCTCTCCTACATATCCTTTAACCGCCAAGTCTTGGCCTGGTAGTCAACACCGCTATCCATCTTAACAAAAGTTTGTCCATTTTGAGTGAAGAATCTCCCCGTAATGACTTCTTCGCCGCCATTGACAAAAATTTCAAAGAGGGAGTGGTCCACAAAGATCCGCAGGTCCAGGTCTTCCCCGGCTGGCAATTTCACCGTCCGGCTAGTCCCGTAGTCCGGGTTCACGGCCTGGCCGCATTCACCCCGGTCAACCGTTAAGCGGGCGTGCTTGCCGGTCTTGAAGCGAAGCTTGATGCAGTTCTTACCTTCACTGTCTGCCGCCAAAAGCAGCTTGCCCTTCTGCCCCTGCTTAATAGTCAGCTTCAGTTCGCTTTGCGCGCCAGCATCAAAGGCCAGGTCACCTGTGAAGTCTTCTTCGACTCCTCTCAGGCTCTTCATGGCTTTGACCGGCTTTTGAAGCAAGCGGCCGTGCTTTAAAGCCAAGCGCTTGACCTGGCTCAAGCAGTTAGCCCAGCCTTCCTTATCACTTGGGTAAGTCACATCCGGCAGGCCAACCCAGCTGATGGCGTAAGCATAGCCATCTGGCGCGTTGAAGGCCTGAGTAGCGTAGACGTCAAAGCCCCCGTCCAGGTTGATCGGGGCCTTCTGCTTGGTCTCGAAGTGGCCGGTTTCAAAGTCAAAGCTTTCCCCAACCCAGTACATGTTCGGGTAGACATTCTGGTAGTCGGTCACGTTCTTGTCCAAACCCTGCGGGCAGAAGATGAAGACCGGCTTGCCGTCAACAAAGACCAGGTTCGGGCATTCAACCATGTAGCCCATGTCTGGCAGGTCAACATAGCCCAGGTCCTGCCATGGACCCGTTACAGCATCTGCCTTGTAAAGGCTGATCTTGCCGGCCTTGGTCTCCTTGTCCTGGGCACCCAGAATAGCGTAGTACTTGCCATCGTGCTCTAAAATCTGCGGGTCACGGAAATGCTCAGTCACATGCTCTGGCGAGTTGATCAGAGGCGTCTCCAGCTTGGTCACCTTTCCCTCTTCGTCCATCCAGGCCCCAACCTGGTAAGAATGGCGAACCCAGTTTTCGTCGCGGACATTGCCCGTGTACATCAGAAAAAGCTTGTCGCCAATTGCCTTGGCTGAACCAGAATAGGCCCCATGGCTGTCCAGCGGGGTGTCAGGATAAACAGCTTCGCCCAGGTTTTCCCAGTGAACCAGGTCGGAACTGGTCAAGTGCACCCAGGACTTCAAACCATGCACTGCCCCAAATGGGTAAGCCTGGTAGAAGACCTGCCAGCGGCCATTATAGTAGGAAAAGCCGTTAGGGTCGTTCAATAAACCAGAAGTTGGCCGGATGTGGTAGTGCAATTGGTAGTCTGACCGGGCTGCCTGGCTCTGCAGCTCAAGCAAAGTCTTGACATCCCATTTCTCATAAGGAAGATATCTTTTTTCTCTTGTCCATTCCATATTAAGCAACCTCCGCTTAATCACTAATCTCTTCTTTAGTAACCTTTTATCTTTATTTGCCAGATTGTTCCCAGGCAAAAAATCATCTGGATAATCAAGCTTTTATCATCTTCTATTTTAGGGTTGAAGCGCTAACATGTCAAACGGTTAACAGACTCTTTTTAAGTTAACAGAACTTTTATAAAATATTCTCTGTCAAACGATTGACATATTTGTCAGAAACCGCTATTATTGTTAAGTGAATTAAAGAAAAGCGTTTTCAGAGAATAAGGAGAGTGTTTCTCGTGGCAATGAATTACAATGCAGTTGCCAAGCGGGTGATCGCTGCCGTAGGTGAAGACAACCTGGTAGCTGCTGCCCACTGTGCGACTCGTCTGCGTTTAGTCTTAAAAGACGATACCAAGATCGACCAAGCAGCCTTGGACAAGGATCCCGACGTTAAGGGTACCTTCAAGACTGACGGCCAATACCAAGTTATCATCGGGCCTGGTGACGTTGACAACGTCTACAACGAATTGATCAAGCAAACCGGCCTGTCCGAAGTTTCTACCGACGACTTGAAGAAGATCGCCGCCAGCGGCAAGAAGGTCAACCCTGTCATGGCCTTCATCAAGCTTTTGAGTGACATCTTCGTGCCAATCATCCCAGCCCTGGTTGCGGGTGGTTTGCTGATGGCCTTGAACAACTTCTTTACCAGTCCTGGCCTGTTCGGGCCTAAGTCCCTGGTCCAAATCAACCCAGCTATCAAGGGCCTGTCTGAAATGATCCAACTGATGTCAGCTGCCCCATTCATGTTCCTGCCGGTTCTGGTCGGTATTTCCGCCGCTAAGCGGTTCGGCGCCAACCAATTCCTCGGGGCTGCAATGGGCTTGATCATGACCACCCCGCAGCTGGCTGGTGCAACTCACTACTGGAACATCTTCGGCTTGCACGTAGCGCAAACCAACTACCAATACCAAGTTATTCCAGTCCTGGCAGCTATCTGGATCTTAGCCTTCTTGGAAAAGAAGCTGCACAAGGTCCTGCCAAGCGCGGTTGACTTTACTTTCACCCCGCTTCTGTCAATCATGATCACTGGCTTCCTGACTTTCACCATCGTCGGGCCAGTGATGCAGACCGTTTCTGACTGGATCACCAACGGCTTCGTATGGCTGTACGACACTGCTGGCTTCATCGGCATGGGTCTGTTCGGTCTTTGCTACTCAGCCATCGTTATGACTGGTTTGCACCAAAGCTTCCCGGCCATCGAAACCCAATTGCTGGCTGCCTTCGCTGCCGGCAAGGGTGCGGGCGACTTTATCTTCGTTGTTGCTTCCATGGCCAACGTTGCTCAAGGTGCCGCAACCTTCGCTATCTGGTTCTTGACTAAGAACGAAAAGATGAAGGGTCTGTCTTCATCAGCCGGTGTTTCTGCCCTCCTGGGGATCACCGAACCAGCCCTCTTCGGGGTTAACTTGAAGTACCGCTTCCCATTCTTCTGCGCCCTGATCGGGTCCGGTGTTGCTTCAGCCCTTGCAGGTCTCCTGCACGTTGAAGCCGCATCCCTTGGTTCTGCGGGTTTCCTGGGCTTCCTGTCCATCTACCCGAAGACCATCCCAATGTACGTTGTCTGTGAACTTGTTTCCTTCGCTATTGCCTTCGCCTTGACTTTCTTCTGGGGCAAGAGCCACTTGAAGGAAGAAGTTGCCAGCGTTGAAGGCAAAACTGGCGTCAGCGCTTCAACTGAAGTTCCAGCTGAACAACAAGTTGAAGCTGCCAAGACTGCTGGTTTGGAAGACGAAGTAGTTTTGGCACCTGTAGACGGCGTTTCTGAAGACCTGTCAGCCGTAAATGACGAAATCTTCTCCCAGAAGCTCATGGGTAACGGGGCAGCCATTGTTCCTAGCGACGGCAATGTCTACGCTCCTGTTACCGGTACTGTTTCCGTTGCTTACAAGACTGGCCACGCTTACGGGCTTAAGTCTGACGACGGTGCCGAAGTCCTGATCCACATCGGTCTGGACACGGTCAACTTGAACGGCCAGCACTTCAAGTCCCTGGTCACTCAAGGCCAGCACATTGAAAAGGGCGACAAAATCGGTGAAGTCGACCTGGATGCCGTCAAGGCTGCCGGCTACGACACCACTGTCATGGTTGTCATCACCAACACCCCTTCATACAATGAAGTGGCCCGGGTTGAAGCAACTGACGTTAAGCACGGCGACAACTTGATTTCTTTAACTGCTCACTAATCAAAACTACTACTACCATGAAGCAGCCCTGCCCGGGCTGCTTTTCTTTTACTAATTTTCATTTGACAATATATTCATGATTTTTTCGGTTCAGTATAAAAACTTGTGTAA
>NZ_KV793107.1:0-4246 GCF_001808415.1 Lactobacillus sp. HMSC08B12
ACTACAAGACTCCAGAAGAGTGCTTTGACATAGAGCTTGACCATATTTATCGACACAGGTAGTCAAAATCTACCAGATGTTATTGGTAAGTGTTCAATTTATTCTTGCAATTGGCGAATAAAATCTTTTTTGCTTTTTATTTGATTTAGATATTCTATATTGGCTACAATAGCCTTGTTAAAAAGTACAGTATTGTTTGGAACGTTAAAAATATGTTTGGCGAAGTTTTCAAAAAATTAAGGAAGAGTAAACATATTACATTGGAAGCTATATCTAAAGATGTAATTTCAACATCTCAACTTTCACGTTGGGAAAATGGTTTAAGTGATATATCTCTCAATAAATTAATTATTCTTTTGAATCGAATAAATGTCTCACCACAAGAATTTATAGCAATGACAATTCCTGAAAATAATGAGACTAACAATTTTCTAAAAAATCTTTCTTTACTTTATAGTGAGAAAGATTCTATAAGTATATATCGAATTTTTCTAAAAAATATTGCGGCTTACCATCATACGAATAACGTGGATTATCTGTTTCACGCAAGTGCTGCCGCAAATGTTCTTTTCGACATAAAAAATAAAAACTATCTAACTCCTCAAGATCAACAGGACTTAAAACTATTTCTAACTCAAAACAACCATTGGAACCTATCGACCATTCAAGCTTTTGGTAATTCTGGTTTTATTCTTCCAAATAACACTGTTTTCCAATTAATTAACAGTTTAATTGAAGACATAGTCTACTTAGAAAACATAAATTTTGAATTTTATCTAGAGGCTTGGAATACGATAATCAACAACTCGTTGATTTTAGTTAAAACAGATTTCAAAAAATCAAAACTTCTTCTAGCCAGAATTAAAGAGCTTTCCTATACGGAGCCTTACTTAAGCATTACAGTAAAAGTCAATTTTCTCGAACTACTTATTCACTATAGAGAAGACGGTAATTCTGAACCGATTAAAAGATTTCTAGAATCTGCAAAAGTCCTTGGTATACCTAACCTATATAATGATCTACTATCTGGTTGGGCTCTTTTAAAACTAAATTCTTAGTATTATATACACTTTGTTGCTTATGTCCGCTTTTTGTACCTGGTTCCGCGGCCGTTGCCAACCTTGACGACAAGATTTTTAGCAATCAAATCCTTCAAAATTCTAGAGACTTTGGAGCGGCTATAAGGCAACGCATCTGTAATTTCGCCTATTGGTTTCAAGATATTTTTACTCAAAGTATCATATGCCAATCCTTCAACCGACGTCATTTCAACCTGTCCCTGTACCGGCAACGTTACCTTGACCGAATTAGCAAAAGCCTCAAAAATCGGCTTTCGCTCGCTATCTTTATATGCCTCCTGAATCCGCAAGATTCCTGTGCCCAGTGTTTCAACGATGTGTAGACGGTAAAAAATATTCCCCAAGATCGGGTTTCTAAGAATCGAAATATTGCCACGCGAGTACTCCTCTTCTGAGAGTCCCGCTGGCAAGACACCTGGTGACGTGACTTCAATCCGGTCATCAAACATCATCACTCGAATTTGTGCCGGAATATCCCAAGTCCGGTGCATCAAGGCGTTGGCTACAGTTTCTCTGAAGGCTTCTTCGGGGATCCGAAAGACCTTTTTTCTAGTCATCCCGGAAATTTCTTCGTAGCTATAGTAGTCCAAAAAGACGTTCACAGTATCATCTAGCTCTTTGAGAACCGATTCATGGTCAAACGTTGCTCGCTTGGTGATTACATTAATGCTGTCACCAAAGTGGATAAGTTCAATGCCCGGAAATGAGTTTTGATCAGATAAAAGCTCAGCCACTTGATTATAGCCAAGGTCGTCATCATATAAATTCAAGATTCTTAAGATATCCTGGCTAAAATTTTCCAGCCCAATCTCCCGCTTAGCCCACTTTTCGAAGTAGTCAAAGGTCAAGTCTTGATTCTCAGCTAGCAAACTTTCGCAATCAAGATATTTTTCAAACATGACTTTGTCGCCTCCAGATTGCTTTACGCGTGAAATTCGGTCGTAAATACGCGTAAAATTGAACCGTAAATGACGTGCAAAATTTTACGATTGATTTACACGCGCGCGAAAATCAATCAAGCTCTATTTCCTTACCAACCGCTTTTACATTTCTAGGATTATATCCTAGATCCTTATATTCTTCAGTCAGTAATTCCTCATAGTCCAAATAGTCATATGCAGGATCTGACCAAAGATCGTATCCTGTTTCCTCATGGATAAACATCATCCTCAACCTTCCCTTTCTTGTCCATAATTCCCTCTGATTCTAGTAAAAAATCGTTCAAAAGACAATCAAAAAGGCTGCTCTCTGAGCAGCCTTTTTCTACATATCTACTTTTCATTCTGTAACCTAGCCACTTCATCATAGATGACGCCGCGCTGGTTTTCATCCAGTTCCAAAACGACCAAATCGCCCACTACGAGCTGGGTGTTGCCGTCCGGGATGATATCCTTTTGCCCCCGGTGGATAACCTTAACCAGGGTCCGATCCGGCCAGGCGATCTCCTTAATCTTTTTGCCAGCCATCTGACTGCCCTCAAAGACGGAAAAGGTCAGCTGGTCGGCTTCCCCGACATAGTCGTTGTCTTCCTTGGTCTGCATCCGGCCTGCTAGGCTTTCGTAAATCGGCTCCCCGCCAGCCAGTTCATTGGTAATGTAGGCCATCACCGACACCACTGCCAGCGGCATCAGGTGCAGGAGCGACCCCACCATCTCTGCGATCAGCATAATCGCGGTAAAAGGCGAGCGAACAATCGCCGCAAACAGCCCCGCCATGGAAAAAATCACCAAGTTGACGACCAATTTTTGGTCTAATAAGCCCAGATCAGCCATAAAGTGACCGTAAATAGCGCCAAGCAAGGCCCCCATGGTCAAAATCGGCAAGAAAATCCCGCCAGGCAGGCCTGAGTCATAGGACACGATGGAAAAGGCAATCCGCAAGAGGAAGATCATAACCAGGATCTTGGTTACGTGGATCTGGTCCAGGCCCAAGATCAAGGTGTTACCCCCGCCCACGTAGTCCGGGTAAAAGTACATGATCGGAATTAGGATGGCAGCTGGAATCAGCCCGTGCAGCCAGCGCGGAAGGGGGATTTTTTCATAAAACTTGTTAAAACTGAACAATCCCCACTGGTAAAAGCGGCCTACCAAGCCGAGGAAGATGCCAAGGAGTAGCAGATGCCAGTACTGGAGGATGGGGAAGGAGTGGTTGTAGCTGATGGCCAGGACCGGGGTTTGGCCAAAGACGTTGGAAACCACGAAGTTGGCCATGATGGCGCCGGCCAAGGCGTTCAGCCAGACGCGAGGCGAAAAGTTATGGAAGACTTCTTCCACAATAAACATCGCTCCGCCCATCGGCGCACCGAAGGCGGCTGACAGACCGCTGGCGGCCCCAGTGGCTAAGAGCACGCGGGCGTCCGTTTTTGACGCCTTGAAGCCCTGCGCTACGCCCTGACCGACAGTTGATCCCAATTGGATTGACGGACCTTCCCGGCCCAAAAAGAGGCCAGAGCCGATCGACAAAACGCCGCCAATGAACTTCCGCCAGAGGATTGGCCACCAGGACAGGCGCAGCTTGCCCTGCAGCTGGAGTTCAACTTCTGGAATACCAGACCCGCCCGCGTGAGGCTGCTGCTTGACTAAGAAGCCCGCAATCAGGATGCTGGCGAGCAGCAGCCCAGCGATGAGGGCAAAATATTGGGGATTTTGGCTGGCTAGCTGGTAAAGCTTTTTCCAATAAGTCAGGGTCTCGCCAATCAGCCAGCGGAAGCTGCCTACGACCACGCCGGAAACCAGGCCAACAACCAGGGCCTCAAAGAGGAGGCGGAGGTTAGCCGACCGCGTTTTTCTATCTTCATAATTTTCCATGTATAACTTGCCCACCTTTTTATCTTATGTAAAAAGCATAAAACATTTTCAAGAGCTTGTAAAATGGCAATAAAAAAACTGCCCAATCGTGATGTGACCCCCAAAATTGGGACGAATTAGTATTATGCCGTTAAGGTTGTTAAAACATGATTCCGATATTCAATCGGGGTCATGTTTTTTCGTCCTGTTTTGATTCGTACGTTGTTGTAGTAATCGATATATTTGTGAATAGCTTGCTCAAGCTCATTTAGGTCCTTGTATTTATGTTCTTGGCCGTAGAACATCTCCCGCTTAAGAATACCGAAGAAGCCCTCCATTAGGCCATCGTCAAGAGAGTTGCCTAGCCTGGACATACTCTGA
>NZ_KV793107.1:4266-16247 GCF_001808415.1 Lactobacillus sp. HMSC08B12
CGGGTGCTTCTCAAATGCATCATCTAGCATAGTCATCACTTGCTTAAGGTCTGGGTCTTTCAAGATATGCGCTTTGTCCAAGCAGAAAACGACCTATTTGCTGGATCTGTCTTAAAGAATATTTTCTTTGACCGTACGCCTTCAAAAGCCGAATTGACCGCATGTGCCAAATTATTAAAGTCTGAAACGCTGGAAGCAGCTGATGCCTCAAAATTATCAACTGGGGAAAAGCGCAGAGTGCTTTTGCTCCGGGGATTGATGTCGAATAGTCATACGCTGATTTTCGATGAACCAACAGCCAACCTCGATGCTAATACTAGCGCTGTTTTCTGGAACATGCTGTTCGATTGGTTCAATCAAGGGCAACGAACAATGATTGTCGTCTCACACACGATTGATGATGCCAGCCTCAACCGTTTCGATACTCAGCTTAACTTCAACGCACTGATCAAATCATAATGAACACGATCAGGCCATAAGAAAAAAGGTGACCCTTATGTTGATTTGGACATTTTTCTAAAACTAAGCAAAACGAATCTTGAAAAAACTCAAGGTCACTAAGTTGAGCTTCAGCAGTTCTCTGCTGTGATTTGAGATACATAAAAAGGCTTCCAGAAGTTTTTCGCTTCTAGAAGCCTTTTTTATTCGTTAAAGTTTTTCCCAGACTCATTTTGTTGCTGCTTATTTTGCTTCTTACAGGCTGGCCAGTTTGTCATAGACCAGGCCCCGCTGGTTTTCATCAATTTCCAGAACCAGGAGGTCACCGGCTAAAAGCTTGGTATTGCCATCAGGGATAATGTCCTTTTGCCCCCGGTGGATGACCCGGACCAAGGTCCGGTCGGGCCAAGCGATGTCCTTGACCCGGTGGTCGGCCAACTGACTGCCCTCATAGATGGAGACGGTCAATTGGTCAGCTTCACCAACGTAGTCATTGTCTTCTTTGGTCTGCATCCGGCCAGCCAGGCTTTCATAGATCGGCACCCCGCCCAGCAGCTCATTGACGATATAAGCCACGACTGAAACTACGGCCAAAGGCATGAGGTGCAGCAGCGACCCAACCATTTCCGCGATCAGCATAATCGCAGTAAATGGTGAGCGGACAATTGCCGCGAAAAGCCCCGCCATGGAAAAAATAATCAGGTTGACGACCAATTTTTGGTCAAGCCAGCCAAGATCAGCCATGAGGTTGCCGTAGACTGCTCCCAGAAGCGCCCCCATGGCCAGGATTGGCAGGAAGATGCCGCCTGGCAGGCCAGAGTCATAGGACACGATTGAGAACGTGATCCGCAAGAGGAAGATCGCGGCCAAAAGGCCAGTCACGTGCAGCTTGTCCAAGCTCAGAATCAACGTGTTGCCGCCGCCTACATAATTCGGGAAGAAGTACATGATCGGCACCAGGATCGCTGCTGGGATGATCCCATGCAGCCAGCGGGGCAGAATGGCGATCTTGGCATAGACCTTGCTGAAATTGAGCAGCCCCCATTGGTAGAGGCGGCCAATGACGCCCAAGAAGATCCCCAGCAGCAGCAAGTGCCAGTATTGCAGGATTGGGAAGGTATGGTTATAGGAAATTGCCAGGACTGGCCTTTGACCAAAAATATTGGATACTACAAAGTTAGCCATGATCGCCCCAGCTAAAGCATTCAGCCATACGCGGGGCGAGAAGTTGTGAAAGACTTCTTCCACGATGAACATGGACCCGCCAATCGGCGCTCCAAAGGCGGCAGACAAGCCGCTGGCCGCCCCAGTTGCCAAAAGGACCCGGGAGTCGGTTTTTGAGGCCTTGAAGCCACGCGCGACTCCTTGGCCTAAGGTTGATCCCAATTGAATTGATGGGCCTTCACGTCCCAGAAAGAGGCCAGAACCGATCGACAAGACGCCCCCAATAAACTTGCGCCAAAAAATCGGCCACCAGTCCAGCTGCAGCTTGCCTTGCAGCTGCAGCTCAACTTCGGGAATCCCAGAGCCGCCAGCATGGGGCTGCTGCTTGACTAAGAAGCCGGCCACGATCACGCTGGCCAGAACGCCCCCGGCTAAGAGCAACAAGAAGGCTGGGTTAGCGTGCGCTGCCTGGTAGCCTTTTTGCCACATGGCCAGGGTCTGCCCGATCAGCCAGCGGAAGCTGCCAACAACAATGCCCGCCACCAGGCCTACGACCAGGGCTTCGAATAATAAGCGCAGGTTGGATTTGCGCGTTTGTCTGTCTTCACTCTCCATATAATTTTCCCCTACCTTTTTTGCATATAAAAAAGCATAACCCTTTTAGGCGGACATGTAAAATCTACTTTATCTCGTCAAGGCTTCATAAGCTTGGCCAGCCGATAGTCATGTTCCAGCATGAGCGTCTTCATCTGCTTCTGCCGGCCGGCTCCGTACTCTTCGACATCCCCATTCACGAAGGAGACCAGGTGGCGGCGCAGATCGATGGCTTCGATATTGTCCGGGTTGACCAGGCAAGACTGGCTGATTTTCTCCAAGAGGGGATTTTCCTTGGCGCACTGGCTGAGGCTGCCAAGGAACTGGGCTTCACCGGCCTGCTTGACGATCAAAAGCTTGTGGGGCGTCAAGGTGGTCGTGATATAGACCAGGTCGGTTAATCTGATGTTTTTGATCTGCCGGCCCACCCGGTAAGAAAAAGTCAGCTGCTTAGCCACAGAATCCTTATGCAGCTGATCCAAAGCCACTTCCACGGTCTCCACGATCCGCCGGCGCTGGGCCACGGGATCCGCGCCTTTGACGATGTAGTCAACCGGCCCCAGCCGGCGGCGGTAGGTGATGATCGACAGGTCGGAATGGCTGGTCAGAAAAATGATCTGGGCCCGGTCGTCCTGCTTTTTGATCAGTTCTGCCAGGTCAAAGCCGTTGTCCACGTCCACTTCCTGGCCCAATTCCACGTCTAAAAAGTAGATGCCGCCATCTGCCGGGTGACTTAAGAGGTATGCCTTGGCGTCTTGGTAATTGCCTTGGCTGGCCAGGTCAAAGCGAATTTTTTCTTCATCTGACAGGATCTGTTCCGCCCGCTTCAAGGTATCGGTGACCTGGGCGATCTGTTCTAGATCGTCATCACAAATAAATACAGGGTAGCTCATATTTCTTCCTCCACATTTTCCGGCAGCAGGGTCAGGCTGAAGTTGAACCAGCCGTTCTCTGGCCCGTAGTCCAGCAGCATTTGTTCATCATGCTGGCTAACGATTTCTTTGACATTGGCCAAGCCAAGGCCAGCGTGCTCTTCTTTTGTCGTGTAGCCCGCCTGGGCCAATTGGTCAGAGTCGGCCACGGGCCCGCCAATCCGGTTTCTGATCATGAATTCAAAGTCACCGCCTTCCTGGTAGTACATGGCCTCCACCCGTCTCTGGCCGCCCAGGGCTTCCAGCTGCTGACTGGCTTCAATGGCGTTGTCAAAAGCAATGCCGATAATCCGCACCAGGTCCAGGAGATTAGTTTGAGGGATCTGGCTGATTTCGGGCTCGCAGCCGAAACTATAGTCAATCTTTTCATTATAGAGCTTGGCCAGCTTGGCGATGGCGATGCTCTTCAGTTCGGGAATCTTGACGTGGTTGACGTCGGGGTATTTGCGCAGGGCCTTTTGGTCAAACTGGCTGCTGGTGTATTTTTCCAGCTCTTCTACCAGGGCCTGGCTTCCCCCTTTTTCCGCACTGACCTTGAGACTGAGCAGGATGTTCTGGTAGTCGTGCTTGAAGCGGCGGAGCTCGTCTTCGTTTCGGTCCAGATAGTCCGCGTATTCCTTCAGCTGCTCATTTTCCTTGACCAGCAATTGCTTTTGCCGGGCCAGGGCTTCCTGCTTCTGCTGGTCTAAAAGCTGACGCTGGATGTGGACGATTTCTCGGTAGATCACCGCCAGAAAAATTGCCTGGAAGATCAAAAGGAAGAAAAAGAGGAGGACTACTTCTGTTGGCTTTTTATCATCAAGAATATAGGCACCAATCGCGCAGCAGACAAAGTAGAGATAAGCCAAGAGACTGACCAGAATGCCGCTGTTAACATCTGTCAGCAGGGAAGTGATCCGCTGGCGCTGCCAGATTAGCAAGGCCAGGGCCGCCAGAGGCAGCAGCAGGTTCATGAAGGCGTCAAAATAGAAGTAGCTTGGCAAAGGCAGGAGGCTGACCAGGACTTTCATGCTGAGCTGGATGACCAGGCTGATGATGCCAAAAAGCAGGCCAGCCCCCAGCAGCTGGCGGAAACGGCCAGCTTTTTTCAGCAAATAGAAGTAGCCACAAAACAGCAGAATCTCCAGCCCTGTTTCGTAAATCAGGCTGCTGTAGGTCTGAAAATTGGATAAAGCCACGGACAACACGGCTTCAAAGGCCAGCAAAAGCAGCCAGTCAAGCTTGCCGTGCTTGATCTGGGCAAACAGGCAGAAGAGCCAGATATCAACCACGGCACTGAAAATCATCACTAGAATTTGTAAAAACAGGGTCATCGGCCGCCTCCCTTCAAAGCTGGCAAGAACGACGAAAAGAGCCTGGCTTCTTTGCCAAACTCTTTGCGGGGGTTAATGCTTCTTACCCTTATGGTGTTTCTTGTGAGAAGAGTGATTTCCATCACCAACTCTACTCCCAATACAGATTAAAGAGAAGCTCTTAGAGTCTTCAAGACCTACTCCACCGGCATTTCCTAATTGCTGTAAGTCCAACACTTGCATGTTTACAAATTCCTCCTGTTTTTATTTTTTCTGCCTGCAACTGACAGCTACAGGCAGGTGGTCATCAATCATTTCCGATATTTTCTCCAATGCAGATAAAGGAATAGTCCTTTCCACTTTTGCTGGCGTAGCTCACGTGCAGTTTGCCGCGGTGCGTGTTTTTTTCTATATCATGGCCAAGGTTTTCGCAAAAGTGCTCCAGGTCTAAAATAAAGTTCATCGTTTACCTCCATAGTAATGACCATCTACGACGCTGCCAATGCAGATAAGGGAAAAGCCTTTATGTTTCTTTTTACTTTTTTCTGCCTTCGCCTCATGGCCAAGGTTTTCGCAAAAGCGCTCCAGGTCTAAAATAAAGTTCATCGTTTGCCTCCTAAAAAAGCCGCCAGTTCTTGGTCTGGACGAGGGGCAGCCAGAGGCTGGCGTCGTTTCGCGCGATTCCCTCCAACAGCAGCAAAACTCCGCTTGCCCCCGCGGCCAGATCCATCGAGCAGCGGTAGCCGCAAGAAGCAGCCACTAAAGTCCCCTCTTCCTTTGGCAGTAAATAATTGTTAAGCAGGCGGATTTTTTCTCCCAGCGCCTTCTTCCGGCCCAAGGCCAGGTCTAGCAGCATTAAGCCGGCATAGCCGGTAAATAAGCCGCCCATGTAGCTGCAGAAGCTGTCCAGCGTTTCCGCTGCTTGAATAATGATTTTCTGATATCTGTCCTCTTTCGGCTCGTCTTGGGCGATTGCCGCCAAGACCAGGGCCAGGCCAGCCGTTCCGTTTGCCAGATAAGGCATCCGTCGGCCATCCTCTGCCAAAAATACATGCTGATCCACTTGCACTAAATCTTTTTCCAGCCAGGCATCCAGCCCGTTTTTGGCTTCTTTTTTAAAACTGTCTTCTTCTAAAAACTTTCCCAGCTTCCATAAGGCAAGAATTGCCCCCAATTGGCCGGTCAGCAAGCCCGCGGTTTGCATTTTCTGATAGCCAGCCGCGATTTCTCTTCCTATTTTAATCAACTCAGCTATTTTCGCCAGACCTTCTTCCTTAGCCAGGGCGATTTTGGCCAAGGCGATTCCCGCGAGGCCAGACCTTAGAGACAAGTCAGCACTGTTTCCTTGGGCTGACCAGATCAACTGCCGGCCCCAGGCCTTGTCCCCTAACTCATAAACGATTCCGCCCAGGCCTGCCTTTCCGGTAAACAAGCCAGCAGCAGTTATTTTCTCTGCTCCTTGCTTTTTCAGCCAGGCCAAAAATTTCTTCTTCTCTGCCAGCTCCCCCCATCTAGCTAAAAGAAGGCCGTAGCCCAAGGCACCGTTGTCGACCGTCAGCCGCTGGTCCAGATCTTCTAAGAGGGGCAGGTCCCCCTTGATCAAGTTCGGACTCTGCCAGTCAGCTTTTATTCCCCGGGAAATATTTCCCCGCAGCTCGTTCAAACCAGTCCAGACTTCCTTTTGCCCATAATCATTTTCTTTCCCTAACAGGGGGCACTTGGGCAAGAGCTTCTGCCGCAAGTTTTCCAAATAGTCCCCTACTTCTTTTGAAAAATACTGGCGCAGATTCAAGTCCTGCATCGGCCAGCTCGCTCTAGCCCGGTTGCTGATCGGCAGGAAAATTGACCGGATGCTTTGGTAGAGGGCGTACAAGTCAGTCTGCTCATAATTTTCAAGAGCCAGGTCACTGAAACCGGCGGTCATGATCCCTGGATCATAGGGCTGGGCCAGTTCCGCGGCGGCTTCAAAGTCGATCAGCTTGACCTCGCCATCTTCCGTAATCATGACATTGTCGGCCTGCAGGTCACCGATAGCGACTCCTTGCGCATGCACGTGGGCCACGGCCTGGCACAGCTTTTCCGCTATCTGCAGGCTTTTAGCCACGTAGGCTGCCCGTTTTTCCGGGTAGAAAGGATAGTTTTCAGCTACATAGTCCCCCAAAGTCTGCCCGGAAACATAATCTTCAACCAAATAGGCGTGAATCCAGGCTTGAAAGTCCTCCTTGCCATCTACCACTTCCGGCACATTTGCCAATTTCTTCAACCAGCCCGCTTCTTTTTGGATCCGGCTGAAGGCATCCTGGCCATGACCATCCAGACCCGCGGCCGGCCGGCCTTCCTTGATCACGTAATTTTTACCATTTTTCTGGGCCAAATAGACACCGCCGCCATTACTTAAGTGGAGGGCCTCCTTGATCTGGTAAGCAGTTAATTTGCTGATCTCTGCTCCTTTAACTTGAAAGTTATCTCTTACTAGTTCAGCTGGCTCTTGCACAAAGTCCGGCTGATAATAATAAGGACAGCGCTGGTCCTCCTGCCAGCTGCCGTCTGGCGCCTGGAGGCAGTAGCATTTTTGCCCGGAAATTTCTTTAACTATTTCCTTGAAGGCGCCGTAGCGGTAGTAAACCGGACTGGCTTGCCAGCGGCGGTCGCTCAAGATATAAGGGCCGGGAGCAAAATCCTTTAACAAAGCCGCTAAGTCAATAACTGTCTGGACGAATTCCCCTTCATCTTCCGGGTAAATGGTGATAAATTTCCCGCTAGCTGCCCGGTCGGCATACTTGGCATTTTTTAACAGCCAAGCCCGTCTTGACCGGGTCACTTTGAAGGACGACAGATGGGCAAAACAGTAATGGCTGACCAAATCCAGCATCCCCTGCTCCTGCCTTAAAGCTACCGACAGGTGAATCTTCCAGCCCTGCTGGGCCAAGGGCCGGGGGCTGAGGCAGCAATGCCAGTCTCCCTGGTAAAAGTTTTGCCAATCTGCTGGCGGGCTGCAGGTAAATTCCTGGTCACTCTTTTCAGTTGTATCCAGCTCATAATAATCGCTGTCTACCTGCAGATAGGGCTGGTAATCTTGTGCTTGATAATCCATTATTTCCTTCACCTGCTTTCCAAAGGCCACAGCTGGTCTTCGACATAGGCCAGATACTTCGGCAGCTGCTTGAGCAATTCTTCATGCCGGCCAGCCGCTTGAACCTGACCTTCATCTAAAAAGTAGATTTTATCGGCATTGGCGATCGTCGACAGACGGTGGGCGATGATGATGACAATCTTTTCCCGGGCAATCCGGTCAACAGCTTGGCTGACCTTGGCTTCTGACTCGGGGTCCAGGTTAGCCGTGGCTTCATCCAGGATCAGGCACGGGGCATCCCGAAAGTAGGCCCGGGCCAGCTGCAGGCGCTGGCTTTGTCCCAAGGACAGCTTCCAGCCGCCCTCCCCCGTTTGGGTGCCCAGGTCCAGTTCCGGCCAAAGATTGGCAACTTGCAGGGCCTGGATCATGTCCGACCGGCTGACGGATTTTTCCAAGCCAAAGAGCAAATTGTCAGCGACTGTACCGGCAAAAATATTGTTGTCCTGGGCAACCACGCTGAAGAGGTCCCGCCAGGCAGGCAAGCTGCAGTTTCTGGCTTCCAGGCCACCTAGCAGGATCTGCCCTTGATAGCCAGCTTCTAAGCGGGTTAAAAGGTTGATCAAGGTCGTCTTTCCAGCTCCGGATGGACCAACCAAAGCTGTTTTCGCCCCTTCTTTAAAGTCCAGGGACAAGTCCCGTAAAATCGGGCTCTGGCTGCCTGGATAGGCAAAAGTCAGGTCGCGGACCTTGAGATCAGCGGCTTTTTTCGGCAGCTCTTGGCCAGGATCAGCTTCATCCGGCTGGGCCAGGATTTCACTGATGGCTTTCAGGGAGCCCCGGGCTTCAGCGTAGCTCATGTAAAAGTTGCCCAAATTATTAATCGGGGAAATGATGCCAAACATGTACATGATAAATGAGCTCAGCATCCCCAAAGACAGGCTGCCATTAGCCAGGCGCTGGCTGCCATAGAGCAGGATCAGGAGAAAACCGGCCAGGGTCAAGACCGTCTGCAGAGGTCCAGTCACGCTGAAAACCGCGTCAGTCTTTCGGGACAGGGCGAACAAGTCCTGCAAGTCGCCGCGGAATTTTTGCAAAACGCCGGCTTGGGCATTGGTCAGCTTGATCAGCTTGATATTGGCCAGGTTTTCATCCAAATCAGCAGATACCCGGCTGAGCTTGGCCTGGTTTTGGTAGGCGAAGTGCTCATTGATTTTTCCTAAAGGAAAGGCGCTGCTGGCGATCAAGGCAAAAGTCAAAACGATAACCAAAGTCATTTTGACATCCAGGCTGAGCAAGATCCCCAGGCTGGCGGCAACCGTCAAAAGGCTGACCAAGGCTGAGGGCAGGACGCTGACGGTAAAGTCCTTGACCACTGAACTGTCGTTTAGGACGTGGCTGAACAGGGAGCCGCGGCTGTTTTCCTTATAGTAGTTCCAAGGCAGGCGGAGGAGTTTTTCCTGCAAAAGCAGGCGCAGGTCTCTGATCCGCTCGTCTCCGGCCAGGCTGAGCAGGTACTGGCTGCCGGCTTCCAAGAGGCTGGAAATGAGCAGGCAGAAGCCGATCTGGCCCAGGCTGCTTGTCCGGGAAAGCATTTTTCCATGATCGATCACTTGCTTTAGCAAGAGAGGAATTTTCAAGGACAAGGCAGTGGCCAGGCAGCTCAGCAGGATCGCCATGATTTGCCGGCGGTCGAGGGAAAACAGGCGGATTTTCCCAGCTTTAATCATTGCCGTGGAAGCAGATGAAGCTGTATCTGTGCTGTCTTCTGCGGTGCCGCTTGGTGCTTTTGCCATCGCGTTCCAGGATTTTTTCCATTTCCAAAATAAAGTTAAACATTGTTTTTGCTCCTCATCTAATCAACTTACAAGGCAATTGTAGGCCAAGGAGCGGGCCGTAAACGAAAGCCGTCAAATTTGCCGCTTTTCGCGTCATTTTCGTCAGATAAAGGGCAAAAGAAAAAGAGCGAAGCTCACGGATGGAGTCTCGCTCTCTAGAGTTATATTCGCTTTTAGTAGTTGGTTACAGTTGCCTGGCCAACGCCGATGATCTTGAATTGGGCAGCTTGGCTGCTCTTCTTGCCAGCAGCTGAGGCAACGACCTTGAAGTTCCCCTTCTTGCCCTTCAGTGACTTGGCTGAGAAGAAGACCTTTTGCTTGTCCTTGGTCAGCTTGGTCTTCTTGACCAGCTTGTTCTTGTAGTAGAACTTCAAAGTGGTCTTCTTCTTGGCATCGGTCGTGAAGGTCAGCCCCTTCTTGGTCCGGTCAGCCTTGAGCAAGGTTGGCTTAGTGGCAGCGTAACTGTCCTTGGCCAATACGTAGGCCTTGGTTACAGCAGCCCCCTTGGCGTTTAAGCCAGTAAGAGTGAAGTCCTTGTAGCCGGTGAACTTAACGGTCGTCTTGAATTGGCCCTTCTTAGTTACCTTGACTGGCTTTAGTGCCTTGGCATTGTAGCTGACGGCAACCTTGCTTGCGCCTTTAGCCTTGCCAGTGATCGTCAATGACTTGGTCTTGGCGTTGTAGCTAGTCTTAACGGCAGTGACGGCTGATTTAGTCGGAGTATAGTTTACAACCGTTACGATATTAGCAGGATCATCATTGTCCGCGGCATTAACTTGCTTTTTACCAATGACTGTCAACATTCCTAAGGCTAAAGCCGCCGTTGAAACTGAAGCTAAAATCTTATTTCTTTTCATGTTTCCCTCCTAAAAAGCATTAATCAACTTACGCGCTCATTATGAAACTCAAGCAGACGACGAATATTTCAAGGCAACTGATCAATACAATGGCTTCTTAAAGGCCAGCGAAGTTAAGAAAGCAAAGCTGCCGACCATCATTTCCAAGAAGGCAGCCAAGACAAGCGACCAGCCGGCCAGCGCGAGCCAGCTGGCAGCCTTGAAGAAGGAAATCACCAAGGCTGAAGCCGTCCAGAAGAAAACAATCTACAAGCTGTCATCTTCCTACCGCCGTGACTACCTGGACTACGCGCTCAGCAACGCGCAAAAGGCACTTTCCGGCAATAAGGGTGAGGTAACTTTTGCCAAATGGCTCCTGGCCAACTCTGAGACATATCTTAATGGGAAAAAGGCCCCAGTCACCAACATCAACAAACTCAGCAAGGCTGAGTACGAACGCGTGCGGAGAATCGTTTCGGATGTAGCGCCAAATGGCTACATGACGACCATTTACTACAAGCGGGCGGATGGCACTTAGCACAGAAAATACAGTGAACTTTGGAACAACAAAAACTGCAAATTCGTTTATGTCAGCATGACGACCAAAGAGAAGAAATTCTTTAAGATCAGCGACTACGCGAAGAACAGCAAGTAATAGTTTACAGATGAAAAGCAGTCAACTTTTTTGAAGCTGACTGCTTTTTGCTCGCTTATTTTTCCTTTAAGCCCGATATTTTGCCAGAATCAAGCGTAGCCACTTTGGTCAAGTTGCTCTTGTACTGATAAAGGCTGCCCTCATCTGAAAGACCGGCATTATATTTTAGAAAGGCATAGTAGTCATCGCCAAGCTTAAACAGGCTCAGCATCGCGATAGCGTGCTTGCTTCTCTTGGCGACCAGCTTAGTTAGCTTGACCCAGTTTTCATCAGAAGAGACCTGTTTGTTTTTCCTCAGTGCTTTCTCGTTTACTGTTAAATAAATATTGTTTTTCTTGTCCGTATGCTCCACAAAAACTTGTGGGTCTACTTCAATTGGCTTAACAAACTTCTTGTTTTGGCTGGACCTGCTTTTTTCGACCTTCCCGTTATCATAGATGGTCGCGAAGCTAGTTCCAGAGTCATCGTCAGCCGTTATTCTAGCTTCCAAAATCGCGCTAGCACTGTTGTCGACGTGCTTTAACAGCAACAATGTCCCAAGTAGCAGAACGACAATTAAGCCAAAAATAGCCAGTAACCTTTTGTGAGATCGAATAAACTCCATAACATGCTCCCTCTATTTTTAACCGCTTTCAGTATGTTTCTGGCAGATTTATTTGTCAACTATATATTTAACAGCCTTTTTATGAAAAGAACAGTATAAGATAGCCATGAACAGTTTTTTATTCTAATTTTGTAATAGCTTTCCTTAATTCATATTCTCTGCATTTTGCTGCACTAGCTATGCAAGCAAAAAGTGAAACTTCTTTGGAAAGTTTGATATGACCCCCGAAATTAGGACACTAATTTCGGGGGTTATTTTCATGACTAAATACACTAAAGAAATCAAACTTGCTATCTACCACGAATGGGTAGACGACCACAGAAGAGGCACCTACCTTAGCCAAAAATATGGGATGGGGCGTGGAGGTATCCATTATTTGGTAGACTTGATCCAAAAGCATGGTGAAGATATTCTGGATCGACCTCAACAGAAATATACTGCTAATTTCAAGCTTGCTGCCATTGATAGAGTTCTGCTAGGCGGTGAAGCACTTAGCCAGGTTTCTCTAGACTTAGGGCTTACAAATACAGGAATTCTTGCAAATTGGCTTCGCTCTTT
>NZ_KV793108.1:0-16266 GCF_001808415.1 Lactobacillus sp. HMSC08B12
TGTTCAATTTATTCTTGCAATTGGCGGAAAAAAGAAATACAGTACAAATATATAAAAAATATCCAGGCTGTATTACTAAAAGATGCTTGGTTCCACAATAAGGAAAGCGCTTTAACACGTTTCGGCAATCAAATGAAAAAAAATAAGAATGTGGTATCATTTATTTGTAAAACTACACACGTTATAAGTCTAGTGAATCGTTCGATTTTTAGGCTAAAAAATAAGCGCTGACCTAGATAAAATCTAGTTTTTGCTAAAAAAGCCGCTTTTTTGAGAAATGTCATTTTTTATACTGAAAAAAACGAAAAAAGGCTTATAATGTAAGTAGAAGAAAAGCGCTTACAGAGTTAACGCGGAAATATGTTTTTATAGGAAGTGAGGTAAGAAATGGACGAGTTGGATCAACATTTACAGAACTTTGCCGCTGGTAATGAATTGTATTTGCAGAATTATCTTGGCTGTCATGCGGCTGGAAATGGCTATGCCTTTCGCGTCTGGGCACCTAAAGCACAGCAAGTCTGGCTGGTCGGCGATTTCAACAATTGGGAGAAAGACCTGCCCATGCAGCAGAATGCTTATGGGATTTGGTCTATTGAAACTGACCGCGCGCAGCCTGGCCAGCTGTACAAATTCTTAGTCAAGCAGGCTGACGGGGAAGAAGTCATGAAATTTGACCCGATGGCCCTAGAATATGAGCGCCGTCCAGGCAACGCTGCCGTGGTAAGCAACTTGCCGGAGAAGCGGTGGACTGACGGTGCCTGGCTCGGCTGGCACAAGCGGTCAAACCACTTTGCCCGCCCAATCAACATATATGAGGTGCATGCCAGCTCCTGGAAGCAGCATGAAGATGGCAGCCTCTACACTTTGCGTGACTTGCAAAAGGAACTGATTCCCTACGTTAAGGAGCAAGGCTTTAACTATATTGAGTTCATGCCTTTGACAGCCCACCCGCTGGACGCCTCCTGGGGCTACCAGACGACCGGCTACTTTGCCTTGGAGAGGGCATATGGCGAGCCGCGGGATTTGCAGGACTTCGTGGAAGCCTGCCACAAGGAAAACATCGGGGTCTTGGCTGACTGGGTACCAGGCCACTTCTGCATCAACAGCGATGCCTTGGCTTACTACGACGGGACGCCTTGCTATGAATTTGAAGAAGGCTGGCGGGCCCAAAACAAGGGCTGGGGTGCCTTGAACTTTGACTTGGGCAAGCCACAAGTGCAGTCCTTCCTCTTGTCAAGTGCCCTCTTCTGGCTGGAATACTACCACCTGGACGGGCTCAGAGTCGACGCGGTATCCAACATGCTTTACCGCGACTATGACCGGGGACCGGGTGAGTGGAAGCCTGACCAGTACGGCGGCAACCGCAATATCGAAGGGATTGAATTCCTCCACAAGTTCAACAAGACCATCAAGGAGATGCACCCGGAAAGAATCTTGATCGCGGAAGAAAGTTCCTCCCAGGTCAAGATTACCGGCCGGATTGAAGACGGAGGCCTGGGCTTTGACTACAAGTGGAATATGGGCTGGATGAATGATGAGCTCCGCTTCTATTCCATGGACCCATACTTCCGCAAAGACAACTTTGACCTGTCCACTTTCTCATTCATGTACCGGATGAGTGAAAACTTCATCTTGCCTCTGTCTCACGACGAAGTCGTCCACGGTAAGCGCAGTTTGATGAACAAGATGTTTGGCGACCGGCTTGACCAGTTCGCCCAGTTGCGGAATTTGAATACCATGCTGATGACCTACCCGGGCAAGAAATTGCTCTTCATGGGCGGGGAATTCGGCCAGTACCTGGAATGGCGTTACCAAGAAGGCTTGGAGTGGTCTTCCTTAAGTGATGAGTTAAACGCCAAAATGCTCAAGTACAACCGGGAACTGAACCACTTTTACTTAAACGAACCGGCCTTGTGGCAATTGGAACAGGAAGACAAGTCAGTGAAAATCATCGACGCGGACAACCGCGACCAGTCCGTCCTTTCCTTCATCAGGCAAGGGAAGGTGCGGCATGATTTCCTGATCGTCCTGCTCAACTTCACACCGGTTCAGCGTGACGGCTTTAAAGTCGGCGTGCCTTACCCGGGGACTTACAAGGAAGTCCTCAACAGCTCACGCAGTGAATTTGGCGGCGATTGGACCGCGAAACCACAGGAAATGGCTACCACCCAGGAGAAATTCAAGGATTTCGACTACCAGATTTCGGTTGACCTGCCAGGCTTCAGTGCCATGATCATTAAGCCTGACCAGGTAACAATCAAGAGAAAGCGTTCGAAGAAACGTTGATGTAATGTGATAAAAGATAAAAGATAAGTAGGGAAGGACTTTTTACCATGAGTACAAAAATGCTAGGTTTAATTTTAGCCGGGGGCAAGGGGACCCGGCTGGGCAAACTGACCGCCAATCAAGCTAAGCCAGCCGTGCCATTCGGCGGCCGCTACCGGATCATCGACTTTCCGCTGAGCAATTGCGCCAACTCAGGCGTGCGCAATGTCGGCATCATCACCCAATACGAACCGCTGCGGCTGAACAACCACATCGGCAACGGCTCCAACTGGGGTCTGGACGGCTTGAACTCCAGCGCCACTATCCTGCAGCCATACACGGACAACGCCGGCAGCAAGTGGTTTGAAGGGACCGCCCACGCCATCTACCAAAACATCGACTACATCGACAGCCAGGACCCGGAATATGTCCTGATCCTGTCTGGTGACCACATCTACAAGATGGACTACGCCGACATGCTGGAAGAACACGAAAAGAACCACGCTTCCTTGACTGTGGCCGTGATCGACGTGCCTTGGGAAGAAGCACCCCGGTTCGGGATCATGAATACCGACTCCAGCAGCCGGATCATCGAATTTGAAGAAAAGCCAGCTGAACCAAAGAGCAACCACGCTTCAATGGGGATCTACATCTTCAACTGGAAGCGGCTGCGGGAAGTATTGACCGCGGGCTTTGCTACGGCCGACGACATGGTCGACTTCGGCAAGAACGTCATCCCCTACTACCTGAAGAGTGACGAAAGAGTCTTTGCTTACCAGTTCTCCGGCTATTGGAAGGACGTCGGCACCATCGACTCCCTCTGGCAAGCCAACATGGAATTCCTGGACGGGTCAGACGGCCTGGCTCTGGACGACCGCAGCTGGCGGATCTACTCCAAGAACACCATCGACGCGCCGCAAATGATTACGGAAAACGCGGAAGTAACTGACTCCATGATCGTTGACGGCTGCTACATTGACGGGAAGATCAAGCACTCAATCATCTCAGCCAACGTTGACGTCCAACGCGGCAGCGAGATTGTTGACTCAATCATCATGCCGGGCGCCAAGATTGGCAAGAACGTCAAGATCACCAAGGCCATCGTCGGTGAAGGTGCCGTGATCGGCAGCGACTCTGTCGTTGGTGAAGAAAATGAGGAAATTGCCGTAGTCGGCAACAAGGAAAAGATTGGAGTGTTACCAAATGAAAACAAGTAAGATGTGTGCAATCTTCAGCAACCAGCACGAATACAGCCGGCTGAAGCCGCTGACCGACGAAAGAGCCCTGTCAACTCTGTACTTTGCCGGCAAGTACCGTTTGATGGACTTTGCCCTCTCCAGCATCGTCAACGCTGACATCAACCACGTTTACACCTTGATCAGCCAGGAAAAGGTCCGTTCATACCTGGACCACCTGGGCGGGGGCAAAGAATGGGGGCTGGACACGATCGGTTCCTACGAATACCTGGACTTCTACCAGAACTTGATGCGGCGGCGGTCAAGAGGGGAAAACTACTTTGACGACGTGATCTTCTTCCTTAAGACCTGCAAGATGCCATACACTGTTTTCATCGGTAACAAGATGGCTGCCAACTTTGACTTAAAGGCCATCCTCCACTTCCACCAGTCAAATGACAACCGGATCACCCCGGTCTTCAAGCGGGTGGAAAAGGACAACCTGGCTCCAGATGACCACACCTTTGTCTTGAGCGACAACAATGTCGTGACTGAACAAAGAGAAGCCATTGAACTGACCAGCGAGGGTTCTTTCAACCTTTCAGCCAACGTGTACGTGATGAACACTGACTGGCTGATCCACGAACTGGAAAAGGCCCAAAAGAGCGGGGCTTCCTACGATGTTTCAGAACGGCTGGCCGCTTTGGCCGTCAAGGAAAAGGCCAAAGCCTACGAATACACTGGCTACCTGCGCAACATCCACGACATTCCCAGCTACTACCAGGCCAACCTGGACATGCTGGAAAAGGACAAGCGTGACTCCCTGCTTTACGGCAACCAGAAGATCATCACCCGGATCAGAAACGAAGTCGGCACTTACTACGATAAGGAATCTGATGTCAAGAACACCTTGATTTCCACTGGCTGCACGGTCAAAGGTGAAATCAAGAACAGCATCGTTTCCAGAAGAGTAAACTTTGCCAAGGACTCTGTTGCTAAGAACGCCGTAATCATGGCCAACTGCAAGATCAAGAGCGGGGCTGACGTTGAATACGCCATCTTAGACAAGAACGTGGTGATCGAAAAGGACGTGACCGTCAAGGGCAAGCCTGACAGCCCAGTGGTTATCAAGAAGGGCAGCGTTATCAGCAAGGACTTCGTACTGGATTAATCGGGAGGAAAAATCGTGAGAGTTTTATTTGTCGGGGCCGAATGCGCGCCCTTCTTCAAGACTGGCGGCTTAGGCGACGTTTTGGGCTCTTTGCCCAACCAGCTGGCTAAAGACGGCGATGAAGTCGGCGTGGCTTTGCCCCTGTACCAGGACATGCCGGAAGAATACCGGGAAAAGCTGGAATACCAAGGCAACTTCTATGTTCCAGTTGGCTGGCGGAACCAGTACTGCGGGGTCTTCACCCTGGAAATGAACGGGGTTAAGTACTTCTTCATCGACAACGAATACTACTTCAAGCGGCCAGGCATCTACGGCCACTACGATGATGGCGAACGTTACGCCTTCTTCCAGCAAGCCGTAATCATGATGATGGAACGCTTTGACTTCGTACCAAACATCCTGCACTGCAATGACTACCACACTTCCTTCATCCCATTCCTGCTTCGGGAAAAGTGGGGCTTTGTCGATGCCTACCGCGGCATAAAGACTGTCTTGACCATCCACAACCTGGAATTCCAAGGCAAGTACGACGTCAAGACCCTGCCGAACTTCTTCGGCCTGGGCTATGAATGGTTTGACAACGGGACTGTCCGCTTCAACAACGACGTCAACTGGATGAAGACCGGGATCTTGTACGCCGACCGGGTAACTACGGTCAGCCCGTCTTACGCTGAAGAAATTCAGACGCCGGAATTCGGCCAAGGCCTGGATGAAATCCTCCGCTCTGTCAACTTCAAGCTGGTCGGGATCTTGAACGGGATTGACTTTGCAAAGTACAACCCAGCCACTGACCCGGTCATCAAGGTCCGCTACGACGTCAACCACTTGAAGCACAAGCGCCGCGACAAGACTGATCTGCAAAAGCAGGTTGGCCTGCCGGTAGCGCCAACTACCCCGGTTATCGGGATGGTCAGCCGCCTGACTGCCCAAAAGGGCTGCCAGCTGCTTTTGGAAGAACTGGACAACATTCTCCAGTTTAACCTGCAGGTAGTCATCCTGGGCAGCGGGGACCAGTACTATGAACATGCCTTAAGCGACATTGCCAGCCGCTACCCGGACAAGTTCAAGCTGATCCTGGCTTTTGACGTCAACCTGGCCCAGAAGATCTATGCTGGCGCTGACGCCTTCTTGATGCCATCCGCCTTTGAACCATGCGGTTTGTCACAACTGATCAGCCTGCGCTACGGGACCCTGCCAATCGTCCACCAAATCGGCGGTTTAGCAGACACGGTCTGGGTTTACGATAAGACCAAGAACGAAGGTACCGGCTTCGGTTTCCGCGAATTCAGCGGTTACCGAATGGTTGAAGCCATTATGAAGATGCTGGAACTCTACCATGAAAAGGACAAGTGGGCCAAGGCGCAAAGAACGGCCATGCGGTCTGACTTCTCCTGGAAGAACTCAGCAAGCAAGTACCAATGGATGTACGGCGAATTACTGGGATAGTCGCAATTAATGAGGAAGATGAGCATGAAATCAAGTAAAGTATCAGCAGTAAACAGCAATTTGCGGGAAATTACCCCCGAAGAATTCAAGGAAAGACTGGCCAGCAAGCTGGACCGGCACTTTGAAGAAAGCGTAGATGAAGCTTCTATGGAAGACATCTTTGCTGCTTTGGCTTCAATGGTGCGCGACGGCTACTCCAGCAAGTGGCGCAGAACCCGGATCGCGGAAAGCGCCAATGGTCACAAGCAGGCCTACTACTTCTCCATTGAATTCCTGCCAGGGACTTTGCTGAGAAGCAACCTGCTTAACCTGGGCTGGCTGGACACGGCTAAAGAAGCCCTGGCTGACTTAGGCATCGACCTGGATGAAATCGCTGCTGTTGAACCAGACATGGCGCTGGGGAACGGGGGCCTGGGCCGGCTGGCTGCCGCCTTCATGGACTCTTTGGCTTCAACTGGCTATGCCGGCAACGGCAATGGCCTGCGCTACAAGTACGGCCTCTTTAAGCAAAAGTTCGTTAACGGCTACCAAAAGGAACTGCCAAACAACTGGCTGAAGCAGGGGGACTACTGGGAAGTCCGCCGGGAAAGCAAGTCTGTCCTGGTTAAGTTTGGCGGCCGGGTCAACATGGTTGACGACAATGGCTGGCTGACTCCGCAATACGAAGGCGCTACTGTTGTCCGGGCCGTACCTTATGATGTAGCCATGGTTGGCTACCGCAACGGGGTGGCCAACACCCTCCGTTTGTGGAATGCGGAAATTGCCCCGGAAGACGAATTGAAGTACCCGTCAATCGCTGACCGGCGGAAGGTGGAAGACTTGACTTCCATCCTTTACCCGGATGACTCCAGCTATGACGGCCGCCTTCTGCGTTTGAAGCAGGAATACTTCTTTGTTTCCGCCGGCCTGCAGAGCATCTTGAACAACTTCATCAGGGACTACGGTGAAGACAGCTTGACTGACCTGCCGAAGTACGTTGCTGTTCACATCAACGACACTCACCCGGCCATGTGCGTGGCTGAAATGATGCGCCTTCTGGTTGACAGATACCGGATGGACTGGGACGAAGCCTGGGAAGTTACCAAGCAAGTCATGAGCTACACCAACCACACCATCATGGCTGAAGCCATGGAAAAGTGGGACGTGGGCATGTTCAGCCAGCTTTTGCCGCGGCTCTTTGACATCATCAAGGAAATTGACCGCCGCTACGTGGCTGGCCTGGAAGGCAAGGTTTCCGGTGACGTGATCGAAAGAACCAGAATCGTCAAGAACGGACAAGTTCACATGGCCCACCTGGCCATCATCGGTTCCCACTCAGTCAACGGGGTTGCGGCTTTGCACACCCAGCTTTTGGAAACCGAAGTTCTGCGCGACTTCTACCAGCTCTACCCAGACCGCTTCAACAACAAGACCAACGGGATCACCCTGCGCCGCTGGATCCAAATCGCCAACCCGGACCTGGCCAAGCTCTTGGACAAGACCATTGGGACTGACTGGCGCTTTGACAGCAAGGAAATGCTGAAGTTTGAAAAGTTCTACCACGACACGGCTACCTTGACCAGCCTGCAAAAGATCAAGCTGGCCAACAAGGAAAAGCTGGCCAAGGTCATTAAGGACAAGACCGGCATCGTGGTTGACCCGGAAGCCATCTTCGACGTCCAGGTTAAGCGTCTGCACGCCTACAAGCGGCAAACCTTGAAGCTGCTCCATGTTCTGAAGCTCTACCCAGACCTCAAGGCCGGCATCGACCACCCAAAGCGGGTAGTTATCTTCGGGGCTATCGCTGCTCCAAGCTATGTCTTTGCCAAGCAGGTCATCAAGGTGATCAACTCCGTGGCTGACCTGGTTAACAATGACCCGGACATCAAGGGCAGGCTGAAGGTTGTCTTTCTGGAAAACTACAATGTTTCCCTAGCTGAACAAATCATTCCAGCCGCGGATCTCAGTGAACAAATCTCCACAACCACCAAGGAAGCCAGCGGGACCAGCAACATGAAGCTGATGGCCAATGGGGCCTTGACGGTCGCCACCATGGACGGGGCCAACATCGAAATCAAGGACGCGGTTGGCAGCGACAACATCTTTGCCTTCGGTTTGGACAAGGATGAAGTTTACAACTACTATGCAAACCACTCCTACCACCCACGTGACCTCTATGAAAGCGACCCAGTCATGAAGAAGACGGTTGACGCCTTGATTGACGGGACGATTCCTGGCTGCGTCAGCGAAGGCCGGGCCTTGTACGACGACTTCCTGAAGGACAATGAAGAATTCCTGGTTCTGGCCGACTTTGAAGCCTACTTGAAGGCCCAGAAGCTGGTTGAAAAGGTTTGGGCAAACAAACGGCAATGGGCCCAGATGAGCCTGGTCAACATCGCTCACTCTGAACGCTTTGACGCTGACAAGACCATTGAACGCTATGCCAGTGAAATCTGGCACCTGGACAAGGTGGAAGTGGACGCTGGAAAAGCGTAAGAGTGACTGATGAGAGCTATATTTAATTCTTGGGACACTAAATACAAGCAGCCCTTTGGCGCCACGCAGGCCAATACCAGCGTCAAGTGGGCGGTTGAAGTCGATGAAGAGATCCAGGAGATTACCCTCTGGCTGACTAAAAACAATGAGTCGCCGGTGGCTTACCCCATGACTTTCAACGATGAAAGCAAGATGTATGAGACCAGCGTCAAGATTAGCAGCTCCGGGCTCTACTATTACTACTTCAACATCAAGCAAAACGACCAGTTTTACTTCCTGGAAAGAAGCCAGGACGGTTTTGGCGACGGGGAGATCACCCAGGACGGCCGGGATATCCGGACCTTCCAGCTGACTTGCTATGACCGGACGGTCCCGCAGGCTCCCTGGTACACCCAGGGGGTGGTCTACCAGATCTTCCCGGACCGCTTCAACAACGGCAACCCGCATGGGGAGATCCAGGGCCGCAAGAAGGACAGTTTCATCTACGCGACCAAGGAAGATAGTCCTTACTATATTAAGGATGGGCATGGCGATATAGCCCGCTGGGACTTTTTTGGCGGCAACCTCGAAGGTATCCGGCAAAAGATTCCCTATTTAAAGGATTTGGGAGTGACGGCCATCTACTTGAACCCGATCTTCCAGGCTTCCAGCAACCACCGCTATGACACCCAGGACTTCATGAAGATCGACCCCATGCTGGGGACCGAGGAGGACTTCAAGAACCTGATCAAGGACCTGCACAAAAACAGGATTGCCTTGATCTTAGACGGGGTCTTCAACCATGTCGGGGCCGACAGCAAGTACTTCTTGAGCGCGGTCACGGACAAGACGGGCCCTTACTACTCCTGGTTCAACTTCATCAACTATCCGACCAAGTACCAGTCCTGGTGGGGGGTAACCACGCTTCCTGAAGTCAACAAGAATAATGCTGACTACCAGAACTTCATCTGCGGGCCCGACGGCGTTTTAGCCAAGTGGACCCGGATGCATGTCGACGGCTGGCGCTTGGACGTGGCAGACGAACTCCCAATGCCGCTCTTGCGGGAGATCCGCGAGCGCCTGCAGAATGAAGACTGCCATGTCCTGATCGGGGAAGTCTGGGAAGACGCCTCCCACAAGTTCGTCAACAGTGAATTCCGGACTTATATGGCCGGGGACAATTTAACCGGAACCATGAACTATCCGGTCCGCAACTTTATCGTTTCGCTCTTGCAGGCCAATAACGAAACGGAAGAAGTGGCCGCCTTGAATGACCTGGAAAAGCTGGTTGAGAACTACCCTAAGGCTTTTCTGGAAAACTGCCTGAACAATATCGGCACCCACGACACGGCCAGAATCAAGACCGTCTTGGGGGGAGACGAGCAGCTGGTCGCTCTGACCTTTGGCCTCTTGTTCTCTATTCCCGGCGTTCCTTGCATCTATTATGGGGATGAAGCCGGCCTGGAAGGGGACAAGGACCCGGACAACCGCCGCTACTTCCCATGGGGCAAGGAAAGCGACTTTTTGGAAAAAGAAGTCAAGGAACTGGCCCACTGGCGGCGGGAAAACCGGGCACTAGTCGACGGGAAAGTTGGTTATGTCAAGATTGCTTATGGCATCAACGCCCTGGTCCGCTACAACCAAAGGGAACTGGTCATTTACTGCTACAACAAGACCGACCAGGATATGATCCTGGACGCGGGAGAATTTCAGCCATATTGCCTGCCAGAGAAGATTGGAGAGCTGGTAAGTGATATACTGGATCAAGAAAGCGTAGCTCAGAAGGCTTATCTGTTGAAGACATTTAAGCTGGACAGGAATGAAAAAGAATAAAAAGGAATATATCTAATATGGACGCAAAAGAAATTTTTGAACAATGGAAACAAGCCGCCCTGCCGGAAGACCTGGCTGAACAAATGGCTGAATTAGGCGGCGACGAAAAGTGGATCGAAGACGCCTTTGGCCAGGACATCAACTTTGGGACTGCCGGGATGCGGGGGCTCCTGGAACCAGGGACCAACCGGATCAACGTCTTCACGGTCGGCCGGGTAACTGAAGGTTTGGCCCGCTTGATCGACGAAAACGGCGAAGAAGCCAAGAAGCGGGGCGTGGTAATTTCCTTTGACTCCCGCTACAACTCACGCGAACTGGCTACTCATGCTGCCCGCGTTTTGGGGGCTCACGGCATTCATGTCTACCTCTTTGACGACCTGCGTCCAACGCCGGAACTGTCCTTCGCTGTCCGCTATCTGCACACCTTTGCCGGGATCAACATCACTGCTTCCCACAACGCCAAGCAGTACAACGGCTACAAGGCTTACGGCGAAGACGGTGCCCAAATGGGGCCGGAAAACGCTGACCGCCTCTTTGTCTACGCGCAAAAGGTTGAAGATATCTTCAGCGTTAAGGCAGCTCCAGTCAAGAAGCTGCGCGCTGAAGGCACTTTGCAGCTGATCGGCGAAGATGTCGACGAAGCCTACCTGGCCAAGCTGGAAACGGTCAACGTCAACAAGGACATGATCAAGGAAAACGCCGACAAGCTGAAGATTGTTTACACTCCGCTGCACGGGACGGGTAAGATGCTTTACGACCGCGCCTTCAGACGGGGCGGCTTCAGCAACGTTGTTCCAGTGCCAAGCCAGGCGATTGTGGACCCGGAATTCCCGACTTGCAAGAAGCCTAACCCGGAATTCCGTGACGTCTTCAACCCAGGCGTGGAACTGGCCAACGAAATCGGCGCTGACATGATCGTGGCTACCGACCCGGACGCTGACCGGATGGGAGCCTGCGTAAGAACTGACAAGGGCGACTTCCAAGTTTTGACTGGGAACCAAATCGCTACCTTGATGTCTTACTACTTGCTGCAAAACTTGAAGGGCTCAGGCAAGCTGACTCCGGACTACGAAATCGTTACTTCAATCGTATCCAGTGCCTTGCCATTCAAGATTGCCAAGGACTTCGGCATCAAGACCAAGTCAGTTCTGACTGGCTTCAAGTACATCGGTGAAGAAGTCGACCGGATGAACAGGGAAGGGGACGGCAAGTTCCTGATGGGCTTTGAAGAAAGCTACGGCTACCTCTTCCAAGCCTTCGCCCGCGACAAGGACGCCATGCAAGGGGCCTTGATGTTCGCCGAAGTTGCCAGCTACTACGCTTCCAAGGGCATGACTGTCTTTGACGGCCTGCAGGAAATCTGGAAGAAGTACGGCGTTGCCTACGAAATCACCCGGGCTATCGAAATGCCAGGGATCGGCGGGCAAAAGAAGATGGCTGAATTGATGAGCAAGCTGAGAGAAGAACACCTCAGTGAAATCAACGGGGCCAAGGTCTTGAAGATCGAAGACTACCAAGAACAAGTTACTGTCGAAAACGGCGAAGAAACCCCATTGACTGGCTTCCCGAAGTCAAACGTCTTGAAGTACTTCCTGGATGACGAAACTTGGGTAGCTCTGCGGCCATCTGGTACTGAACCAGTAATCAAGGCTTATGTCGGCGTTAACAAGGCTGACATCGCAACTGCTGAAAAGGCAGCTGAAAGCTACCAAGACGCTATCAGCGAATTGCTGAAGTAAAGCAGAGAAGTTAAAGTTCATAACAAAACATACTAATTTAAGTGTTGGATGATTACCCGATGGAGTAGTTGTTCAGCACTTTTTCTTTTACCACTTAAGAGCGGCGATGGAGACAATGGAGTGCTTCCTCGAATATCTGTATTTTTGGTTATATAAATCCCCCTCGAAATTAGAAGGACAATTTCGAGGGGGATAATAAGATGATATTGACAAATGAGAAACTTTTTCTTTAGATTGAACTATTTACTCTGCTAGTAGAAAGCAGTAAACGCAATCCATCTGCAAAAATAATTATCGCGCACATCATTAAGCACCAGACCGGTTTAACCTGGCCCAAAACAAGCCCGAACAAAGCATATCCCAAAGGTGAAAGCACGGCTACTACTGAACTGGTAGTCGCTCCAACTCTCCCTTGAAGATTAACCGGTACCTTGGTTCTGACATACATGGCATATGGCAAGTTTACCGCGGCCAAGCAGGCGCCTACCACCAGCATGCAAATGCTAAAAATACCAGTAGCAAGCAACTTATTCGGACACAAACATGCCAAAGCTAGTATGATAAAGTCACCCGCTAAAATGATTCCAATTCTGCCGGTCGTCAGTAAATAATTCTTGGGCATTTTGAAAGAGCCTAGCAATAGACTGACCAGAAGCATCCCTCCTGCGCAAAAGCTGTCTGCCAATCCATATAAATTTGCAGGGATTCCCAGCTCTTTCATCATAGCGATTGGCAAGCTGACCTCCAGGCCGCTTAAAGCAAAATTAGCAATCACGGCAAAAAGCAGTAATTCCATTAAATAGCGGTCATTTTTGAAATACTCTAAGCCATTTTTGATGGATAAGATCAATGAATCATTGATCGCTTCCACTTCAACAGAAATTAAGTGAAAATCCAATAAAGCAATTGCTAGCAAAACCACGCTTTCACCAGCTAATTCAAGCAAAGCAATATTGGAGATGGCAACTACCCCAGCCAGCAAACCGCCTAATATCGGTGCCAAAATAACAGCACCAGCGTCTGTCAGCTGTTCATAGGCAACTAATTTCTGCCGGTGCTCTGCAGCCACCATTGAATTGGTTGAAGCCTTATAGCTGGTCGATTGAAAGGTATCACAAACTGTCAGCACAATACTGCTGGCAACAATAATCAGCAACCGTTCAGATAATGAAAGCTGCTCTCTAAATAGCGCTATAAACAGTATTACCGCTACAACGCTTGTTGCCTGGGCGATCATGCATATCTTTTTATGATCATACTTATCAACGCAGAAGCCGATTAAAGAACTCAAAAGCAAGTTGCTCAAAGGCCGAATCAAAAGCAGCATGGAAAATAGCATGCTAGAAGATGTCTTTTGCAAAACATACACGCCCAGGCAAAAGGAAAAAGTCGCGCTCGTTAAATTACCGATTCCCAGGCTGCTGATTGCTAGAATTAATTGCTTTTTTGATTTCTGCATATTTCCCCTATCGTAAATCTTAGATATAACTTTTTTCATTAATATTATTGTACCTATTTGGGGATGCCTTCTCCATTTTCTGTAGTCGTTGGAAGCATCTCTTGAGATTATAACCTTCAGAAAATATTCTCTTATACAGATTTTGGTTATTGGAAATAATCAAATATACTAGTAACTCACCTATAACTTTTTCTTTAGATAAAGGGTATTTTTTATTATTAAAATTATAAAAAAAGCGTCAGTTTTCACTCAGAATGTTACTAGCGCTTTTTTCAATCTCTCGCAAATGTTTACTCAGCATCTTTAAAGCAAACTACAACCAGGCATATATGACTCATCAGAATCATCAGTAACAATCCATTCAATCATTGCAAAATATTTACCGTATGCAGCGCTTTCTATTGTTAGGCGATCACAAACATCTGATGAACTAATCTTTTTGATAGTTAAACTCATAAAAGAAACCTCCTAAAATATTTTCCTAAGTTTGGATTTTGCTTTAAAATTAAAGCTAAATAAATTAAAGCATGGATAGCAGACTTACTTTTTTGACCTTCTCATATGTGAGAAAAAAGCCCTGATTTTATTTTGGAGGAAGGATGACAGCAATAAACTTCAAGCAAATTAGACAGATGCAGGGACTGACTTTGAAAGAAGCGGCAAGTGGCATCTGCTCTATTCAAATGTTGTCCCGGTGGGAAAATGGTACTGGCAATATGGATTTTGAAAAAACGCTCAAATTGCTTGAAAGGGTGAACATCACTAGTTCAGAATACGTTCATCTGGCCAACTTAGACGATACTTATCAACTATCCGCTGAATTGCAGAAGGCATGGAAGCAAAAGGATCATACTCTAATTAAAAGAATCGCCCGAAATAGCTTGCAGGAATTCCATCTGACTTCAGATATCTTATCCTTAAACTACGGAGCAATTGCTTGTGGCCTTTATCATCGTTTAGCAAAAGTCAATTTACTGGAGATTGATGAACAAAACGCGTTTAATAAAGAGCTATCTATGATTACGGTCTGGGGACAAGAAAATATTTCCCTGTTCTTTAACACCATTCAAGTGCTCAGTCCCAAAATGATTTTTCAAATTTCTGCCCAATTAATTGAAAATTTGGATTTTGCTAAGCAAGCCGGGTCGGATACTTTTTACTTTGCCACGACCACTTTATTTGAAGCCGTCATCGCTCTTCTTATCAGCGATAATCCATCCTATGCCGCGAACATCTTAAGGCAGTTGAACCACTTTGATTTTCCTCAGCGCGAAACAATGTTGATCATTGGCCGGAAATTTTTAAATAGTTTGATAGACTGGCAAGAGCCGCAAAACGAACAAAGCATTTTAAAAATCATCAATTTTCTGCTCGATATGGGATTGACAATGCAAGCCAAAAATTTCTTGCAAGTCTACAAAGCTGTTCGAAAGGTCAAGAAATGATTGGCACAAAAAAGAGGCACTCATCTTTGGTTGATGAGTGTCTCTTTGTGCTAATTAAGTATAAATTACTTGTCCCCGAAGGTGACGCCCATGAGGCGGGCGTTGCTTACGGTCTTGCCGTTCGGGTCAACGTACTTGAGCTTGCCGGCCGTGTCTTCCAGGGCGATAGAGTCGACTTCACCTTGCTTCAAGACAACCAGGCGGCCGAAGGACCGGTTCATGATCAGGCGGGCGCCTTCAATCCCGAAGCGGGTTGAGATTTGCCGGTCGTAGGCATCTGGCCGGCCGCCCCGTTGAGCGTGGCCGATGACCGCCGTTCTGATTTCAGCGTCTGGCAAAACTTCCTGCAATTGGGCAGCGATTTCGTTAACCACGCTGGCGCCGTTTCTAGCGGCAACCTTGGCCTTGTACTTCTTCTTGGACAGGGTGGCGTCTTCCTTGGAAATTGCCCCTTCAGCGGCAGCAATGACCGTGAAGCCCTTGCCAGACTTTTGTCTTTCCTTGACCTTCTTGGCCACGACATTGATGTCATAAGGGATTTCCGGCAAAAGGATAATGTCGCTGCCGGCAGCCAGGCCAGCGGCCAGGGTGATGTGGCCGACCTTGTGGCCCATGACTTCGACGACGAAGACCCGGGAGTGGCTTTGAGCAGTAGTGTGGATGTCATCCAGGTATCTGGTGGCAATATCAATGGCGCTTTGGAAACCGAAGGTGTAGTCAGTTCCCCAAGTGTCGTTGTCGATGGTCTTTGGCAGGCCGATCACGTTCAAGCCTTCTTGGGCCAGCATGTTGGCTGACTTAAGTGACCCGTTGCCGCCCAAAACCGCCAAAGCGTCCAGGTTGAGCTTCTTGTAGGTCTTCTTCATGGCGGCTACCTTGTCAAAGCCGTCAACGATGACCCGCATTTCCTTGAATGGCTGGCGGGAAGTGCCCAGAATCGTCCCGCCTTCGTTGATGATGCCGGAGAAGTCCCGCGGCTTCATCTTGACGTAGTCTTCATGCATCAAGCCGTAGTAGCCCCGCTTGAAACCGATGATTTCCACGTCATCGACACAGTTGTAAAGGGTCTTGGCCAGCCCCCGCATGGTCGCGTTGAGCGCCTGGCAGTCGCCGCCGCTCGTCAAAATACCAACTCGTAAAGTCATGCTTAAATTCCTCCCTGTGCTAAACAGTTCTCTAAAACTCGGCTTAACTTAAATCTTAGTCATGTACATGCCAAGATGCAAGCAGATTTTTTAATCTAATTGAAAAAATGGTTCAGTATAAATTCTTGTGTAAA
>NZ_KV793109.1:0-24840 GCF_001808415.1 Lactobacillus sp. HMSC08B12
TTCCAAAATATCATCATGACGCTACACTAGCCAAAAATAAAGTTCCGTTTGAGTTCCATATGTATCAAAAGGGCAATCACGGAATGTCCTTGGCAGACAAGCGGACTGATGGCCGGCCAGATCATTCTCTTAGCGACCCTCAAGCTGCTTCCTGGAAAAAACTCTACCTGGGCTGGCTCAGTGAGAATAACTTGTACCACCTGTTGTAAAACAGACATTTTAAGATCGGAGTACTACCATGTTCTACAAAAGCCACTTCGGCACCATTTTGACTTCTGTATTGTCCATGTTCATGGGCTTGGTGATGGCAATCTTCATCATCTTCTTGAACCACCTGCCTTTCAACTGGGTTAACCTGTTTGAATTGACCGCGGAAATCAACCTGATCGTCTTTTTCTTCAGTTTGTTCATCCCTTACAATGCCTGGGGTGATTGGTTTGCCGGCCTCTTCCACTTGCAGGAAGGCACGGTAGCTTTCAAGCTGGTCCAAGGGATCATCCCTTCCGCCGTTTTGAACACGCTCAACACCTTTATCTGTACCGGCGCAAGCATCTTCTACAACGAATCCATCCCTAAGGCAGCGCGGATGACCGCCTACCTTAACGGCTGCAAGGAAGCCTGGATCCCATGCTTTATCGTATCCTACATTGCTTCTTTCGTGGCTGTCTGGCTGGGCAAGAAGGTTGCTGAAAAATACGTCAAGTAATTTTTTATAAAAAATAAGATCATGAAGGAGAATTTTACCTTCATGATCTTTTTGCTTTGAAAAATTATTCTCCCCGCCAGCCGGCAATGTCCCAGCTGGTGAAGTCGTAGTCCAGTTTCTTCTTGTAGACTCTCTCATAAGCCTGGACCTTCAGCTTGTAGTCTTCTTCCATCAAGCGGCTGGCGTTCTCGCTGGCCGTCTTGGTCGGGTCCGGGTAGAGGACGTCCAGAACATGTACAGTGTAGCGGGTCTGGTAGAAGTGCTCGTTCTGCTTTTCCAGTTTTGGCAGGTCCTGGATTTCCACAAAAGTCGAAATCACCGGGACGTTGCACTTGGCCGCGAAGTAGTAGGCCCCGCGTTGCGGCTTGCGGGGCTGCGGGTCTTCCCAATCTATGAAGATGGTGGGTACGAGATCGAATACTTTAGCAGAAACCGCGGCTACCAAGATGGGATTACTGCTGCTAAGAAAGCAGCTGAGCTAGGCTTCCCAAGTGGGACAGTAATTTACTTTGCAGTAGATGTCGATATTCAAGATGGCGACATTGAAGGGACAGTCGTTCCTTATATGAAAGGCGTCATCGATGCCGTGAAGCTTAGTCCATATGAGCCAGGTATTTATGGTACTAGAAATGTCTGCTTGCATGGTGAAGAAGTTGGGATGAAGTACAGCTTCGTGGCGGATATGTCCTATGGCTGGAGTGGTAATCTCGGTTTCAGAATGCCAACAAATTGGGCTTTTGACCAGTTCACCGAATATCCAATCGGCAGCACGGATATTGACCAAGTAGCAGCTTCTGGCAAAGATGCCGGTGTCAATAAGTTTTCTCCCCAGTTATACGGTACTATTTCTTATAGGGAAGTAGCAGCTGATGTACTAAAGGGCTTTGGTAAGTCGGTATCTGCTGAGTTCAACAAGAAGATTGAATTAGTGGATATCCCTTCTTTAAAGATTTCAGTAGAATTGGTTAATTCGCTGTCAGTAGCTGATGAATCTCCTGCAATTACTATTTCAAACGGTAAGTTAGATTCAATCAGTTTTGCCAATTGGCTTCAAACTTCAGGACATATTAAAGGAAATGGTGTTGATGCGGTTGTAAACGAAGCAAATAAGGTGATCTCAAGCGCAAGCATTACCAATGGTAACGTGGCGATAGAAGCTTCGATTAACAACTCTGGTGAAAGCAAGCTTAAATTTATCTACCATATTTTAGAAGCTAAGGATAAGCAATTGGATAATGAACTGTCTGTAGTTATCACTGTCACTTCAAAGCCAACAGATCTATTTACTGGCACGAAAATTCCAAACGTTGATGTTCCGAAGCTCGTATCCCAAAGTCAAACTGATCAGAAATCATGGGAGACCTTAATTGGCTTTTCAACGGTTGTTGCAATAGCTGGAGTATCTATTTTTATTAGTGGAGGGACTCTTTCAGTCTTATTAGATCTTATTCCACAATTGTTTACCGGGTTGTTAGTAGGTTAGAATCCCAGACTAATAAGTTCGTATTTTTTAACATCAAATATGCAACTTGATGAATTTTTTAAAATGTGGTTTTACGGAAGCTATAAAGTTGACTTTAGATAGCGCTGTAGTGTTTTGGCTTTTGGAAATGAAGCTATAGAATACTCTGCTTTTATGCTTTGGCAAATAATTTGGGCACATTATCAAATAGAAATTCTTAGTATCAAGTAGTAAAGAACTTTTTAAGTATACTATCTGTGAATTTGAATCACCTATTTTTACTATAGGCGCTCTTCCTAAATTATTATCGGGTGAAAGCTTAAGATTTATAATAGATGGGCACTTTAGTGAAATTAGGAATGCAGTGATAGCTGGTACCCACGAAAAACAAGATAGCGTTAAAAAGACATCAATAAACATTTTAATGGTGACAAAAGGATAGGAAACAACAAGAATCGCAAGTGAAAAGCCACAAACACTGGTATACCACAGATAAATAAGAATCTTTTGCCACTTCTTTTGAAATCGTATTAAAAAAATAAGACTGCAAAGGTGTAGCAAATAAAAGCATTTAAACTTATCCCAGAATGTTAGCTTGCTAGTAAAGGTTATGCTATTAGTAGTATCCATAATTACCTCTTGAAAAATTAATTTATGTTTTGATTTTAGCACATTCTATCAAGAACTGAGGTGAAAAGCATATAAGTGTATATCCAGAATTAATTGCGTTTGCCATCTGGCTCGCTAGCCTCGCCTTGTTAACTATCTTAAGGCGAATCCATGTAAAGAACCGAAAGCTAGAGCAATTCGTTGCTATAGTAGAGCAAGTTCTTGCCGACTACGTTGCTCTTTACCGCCGGATTGGCTTTTCTAATCAGGAAAAGCAGAACATCGTGAATTCGATTGCGGCTATTTTGAAGGAAAAGGGTTTCAAGCTCTCTAGTGAAGATGTGGCGCAAATCGAGAAAATTGTTGACAGTAAATTGCTAGATAAAGTCGAATAGAAAGCAAAACGCAGAGCACCTCGATGCTCTGCGTCTTTTATTCATTAATCATCTTCACCGCGCCAGCCGGCGATATCCCATGGAGTGAAGTCGTAGTCCAGTTTCTTATGGTAGCAGTCTTCAAAAGCCTGTACCTTCAAGGCATAGTCCTTTTCCATCAAGTCCGTCGCGTTAAAGTTCACCGACTTGGTTGGGTCCGGATACAGCACCTCCAAAATGTGCAGGGTATAGCGTGTTTGGTAAAAGTGCTCGTTATCTTTTTCAACGTCTGGCAGGTCTTGAATCTCCACAAAAGTTGAAATAATCGGCACGTTGCACTTAGCCGCGAAATAGTAGGCCCCGCGCTGCGGCTTTCTTGGCTTGCGATAGTTCCACCACATCTCTTGCTCTGGGTAAATCAAGACCCAGTGGCCCTTGTTGAAGGCGTGGCTGAGGTGATGGATGAATTCTCGCCCAATGTAGTTGGGACTTTGCACTAGGGGAATGGACCCCATATTGTTCATGATGAAGCTGAAGAAGCCCGGCAGCTTCAAGTTGGTGTCTTCAATCACGATCTCCATCCGGTGGTGGGCCTTTTGGGCTAGGCGGTTGACGGCTAAGGCATCGACCTGGTTGAAGTGGTTGGCGGTTACGATGGCCCCGCCCTTAGCCAGGTGTTGCAGTTTGTCTAAGCCTGTTACCTGAATCTTGCCAAAAAATTTCTGCGTCAAAGTCTGCAAGATCAGGTTGCCGGCTAGGCCTTCTGCCTTAGTTTTGAACTTATCCTGCTTGGCCCAGAAGTCCTCAACCAGCTTAACCCGCTCTTCCATGGACATTTGCGGGTCGCCGATTTCGGTTTTCGTCGTAAAGTTGCGGTTGTTTGCAGCTAGCTCGATATTGTGGATGACGTCCAGGCGGTGGTCACCAATAATCATCTTGTACACCTTCCTATTTGTTTTTCATTTAATCTCTGTGATACCCGTAAGTTTCACGTGTAACTATAGTTGATCTTTTAACTTGAGGTATTCGTTTAACAAGTCATCGTACTCATGCAGGTGCAAGACGCTGTGGACCCGTTTCACGTCCCAAGGCTTGACCGTCTGGGTGCGGAAATAAGGGAAGAAGCGGAAGCTGGTGGTGAAGTGCTGGATGACTGTATCGTCCTGGAGGGCGTATTGCTCATTGTACTTACGCGGGGCAATCCGCTTTTCTTTGGCTAATTTATTGATGGCCGTCTGGTCAGGCAGGAACATCTTCTTAACCTGCATCAAGTGGCGGACCCGTTTAAAGAGGCCAGTCCGCTTGATTTCCGGCATGTTCAAAAGGAGGACCCCGGAATTCAAGTAGTCAAAAATCTTCTTTTGATTGTGGAAGAAGAAGCGGCCAAAGTAGTCCAGGACCCCGACCAGTTCCGTCCCGGTCAAGTCCTGGGTGTAAAACTGGTCAATCGGCCGGCGGATGATCACGTCATCGTCCAGGTAGAGGATGCGGTCGGGAATTTGCGGCAGTTCGTCGGCAAAAAGCCGGAGCATGGCGTAGGGGGTGAAGCGGGTGCCCATGTTGGCCGTCGGCGGTTCCTTGATGAAGTTTTCGGTGCAGTCGATCAGCTCCAGGCTGCTGTTGGGGTTGTCAGCCACGATGAGCGAGCGGATGAAGTCGGCCGCGTGCTGGCTGAAGGGCTTGAAGGACCTGGATTTGCTCTTGGCCCTCATGGTCAGGATGTAGACGTGAACCTCTTCGCCGCGTTCGGCTTTGAGCAGGGATAAGACGGCAATCAGCACGCCTCTTTCAGCGTTGTGGTCACCACAAAAAAGAAAGTTCATGGTTTTGCCTCCTTAGTAGAAAAAGTCCTAGTTCTTACTGTCAATTTTAACATACGAGCAATACTCGCAAGTGCTCAATTTTGCCCGCTCCTGCATGCTTTTGGCGATTTCACCGTGCAGCTTTTCCTGAGCCGCCTTCTTGCCCAGCTTCTCGTCCGGGTAAAAGGGGCCATCGATGTAGACCGTGATTTTCGGCCGCTTGCGCCAGCGGCAGGGCTGGTAGGTGGTCGTCATGGCAAAAGCCGGGGCCTTCAGGCTGACCGGGAAGTTGAAGCTGGTCGCCGGGAAAGGGCGGATCTTGGTGTAGTAGGGCCAAAGATGGGCTTCCGGGTAGATGACGATGGCCGCCTGCTTTTCTTCATAGGCGTATTTAACGTCCTTGAGCAGGCGGATGGACTGCTTGATGTTTTTCCCAACCGGCAGGCCAGCTGCCGGAATCACGTACTTGCCTAAAAAAGGAATCCCCCAATTGGCCTGGGCGGCCAGGGCATAGTAGTGGTAGGGGTTGACGATGGTCATGGGGGTGAAGGGGTCACCCAGCATCTGGGTGTGGTTGCCATAGACAAAATAGCCCTGCTTTTTAAAAGGGCGCAGCTTTTCCTTGCCTTTGACTTTAACTAGTAAGAAGAGGCGGGAGTAGAGCCAGGCAAAGGCGCAGGCCAGGCTGCGGACCAGGCCGTTCCAGAATTGCCAAGCCGCCCCTTTCCGGAAGACCTGGTAGTCATCTGGGAGCTGGAAGTCCTGCTGGGCGGAACTGACCAGGTCCTCGCTTTCGCTGTGGTAGTAGTAAGTCTTTTTACTCATCAAAAGTCCCCCGCTTGCTGTAAAATAAAAAAAGCACTGCGAGCGCAGTGCTTAGAGATGATGGGTCGTCAGGGGATCGAACCCTGGACACCCGGATTAAGAGTCCGGTGCTCTGCCAGCTGAGCTAACGACCCGTGTCAACCAACAATTTTATTATGCCATAAATTTCAGTAAAAGCAATCTTCTTTTTTACATTAATTGTAATTTTCTTAATTTCGCGGGCAAATCAAGTATAATAGTCACAGTGAAGGAGGTTCATAATGCCTAAAAAAATTCTCGTCGTTGACGACGAAAAGCCGATTTCCGATATCATCAAGTTCAACTTGACCAAAGAGGGTTTTGATGTAGAGACCGCTTATGACGGCGAGGAAGCTGTCGAGAAGGTTGAAGAATACAACCCTGACTTAATGATTTTAGACTTAATGCTTCCGAAGAAAGACGGGCTGGAAGTAGCCCGGGAGGTCCGCCAGACCCATGACATGCCGATCATCATGGTTACTGCCAAGGGCGGTGAGATCGACAAGGTCCTCGGCCTGGAAATGGGGGCGGACGACTACGTAACCAAGCCCTTCTCCAACCGTGAGCTGGTGGCCCGGGTCAAGGCCAATTTGCGCAGCCGGGACATCGTCAAGAAGGCAGTGGAAGTTAACCAGCAGAAGGAAAAAGAACAGGAAAGCAATGACATCCAGATCGGCAACCTGCTGATCAAGCCGGATGCCTACCTGGTTGAAAAGAACGGGGAAAAGATCGAACTGACCCACCGGGAATTCGAGCTGCTCTACTACATGGCCCAGCACATGGACCAGGTTATGACCAGAGAGCACCTCTTGCAGACGGTCTGGGGATACGACTACTTTGGTGACGTCCGGACGGTTGACGTTACGGTTCACCGCTTGCGGGAAAAGATCGAGGACAATCCGGTCCGGCCGAAGATTTTGGTTACCCGGCGGGGAGTCGGCTACTTTATCAAGCAGCAAACAGAAGAATAATTTGGGAGCCACTGTTTGAGGTGGCTTTCTTTATGTGGATGGATTAATGAAGAAAGATAAAAAAGCACGCAAAGAGAAAGTGAAGAAAGAGAAGACCAACCTGCTTAAGCGCGCGGTCAGCTCGATCCAGACCAAGATCGCTCTTATCTTCATGCTCCTTTTGCTGGCCACGATTGAAATCATCGGGGCCTACTTTACCCGGCAGATGGAACAGACCAGCATCAACAACTTTCAAACCACGATTCAGCTGCAGTCGATCGTGACCGACCAGCTGACTGCCCAGCTGGTCAAGAACGGCAAGAGTGCTGACCGGAAGATGAACCAGATTATCACTGACTACAGCAATGATGCGATTTCTGAAATCCAGGTCGTGGACAGCAAGAACGTGATCCGGGCCGTGTCCAACTTAAACGACAAGAACCGGGTGGGGCAATTGTCTAACAACGGCGATATCCGGGAAGTGATCAACTCCGGCCAGCAGAAGACCCAGGTTGCCAGTGACCAGAAGGGCAGCTTCATGGTTCAGATCGTGCCTCTGACCAGCGGAACCAACATCGTCGGGGCGGTTTACGTCCGGGCCAGCATGGCTGACGTCTTCAATAACTTGCGAAATATTTCGATGATGTTCTTGACGGCCTCACTTTTGGCCGTAGTCGTGGCGGCGATTGCCTCCATGTTTATTTCCCGGGCAATAACCCGGCCGATTGAAGAGCTCCGCCAGCAGGCCATCCAGGTGGCTGACGGGGACTACTCAACCCAGGTTAAGATCTACTCTAATGACGAACTGGGCCAGCTGGGGGCGGCCTTTAACACCCTCTCAGTCAAGATCGAGCGGTCCAATGAGCAGTCAGAATCTGAGCGCCGCCGGCTGGACAGCGTCCTGTCCCACATGACTGACGGGGTGATCGCGACCGACCGGCACGGGAATGTGTCGATCATGAACCAGATGGCCCAGGACTTCCTGGACGTCAAGGCCGAAGATGCGATCAAGAAGCCGATTTCTCAAGTTTTAGGCCTGGGGGAGGACTACACTTCCCAGGACTTGATCTCCAACCAAAGCGACATGCAGGTCACGGTCAATGCCGGCACGGATGATGAAATAATCCTGCACGCCAGCTTTACCTTGATCAAGCGGGTCACGGGCTTTGTTTCCGGGGCCGTCTGTGTTTTGCACGACGTGACTGAACAGATCAAGAACGAAGACGAGCAGCGGCAGTTCGTTTCCAATGTTTCCCATGAATTGCGGACTCCTTTGACCAGTGTCCGGGCTTATATTGAAGCCTTGAATGAAGGGGCCTGGAAGGATCCGGAGATTGCCCCCCAGTTTTTGGATGTGACGCAAAAGGAAACTGAGCGGATGATCCGGATGGTCAACGACCTCCTGGTTCTGTCCAGAATAGACCGGGGAGCCACCAAGCTGGAACCGGAATGGGTTAACTTTACTGACTTTGTCTCCCACCTGCTCAACCGCTTCGACATGATTGTCGAACATGACCAGGGCGAGGCCCAGAGCGATACCAAGGAATACGTGATCAAGCGGGACCTGGGCAACCAGGCCCTTTGGGTGGAAATCGACACTGACCAGATGATGCGGGTGATCGACAACATCATGAACAACGCTATCAAGTACTCCCCTGACGGGGGGACCATCACGGTCCGCTTGACCCAGAACCAGAACCAGATCCTGCTCAGCATCAGCGACCAGGGCCTGGGGATTCCAAAGAAGGACCTGGGTAAGATCTTTGACCGCTTCTACCGGGCAGACAAGGCCCGGTCCCGGGCCCAAGGCGGGACCGGTTTGGGCCTGGCCATCGCCAAGGAAATCGTGACGGCCCATGGCGGCCGGATCTGGGCGGACAGCCGGGAAGGGCATGGGTCAACCTTCTATATTGCCCTACCTTACGAACCAATGGATGAGGAGGATGAATGGGATGAAGTTTAAATTCAAGTTCAAATTCAATGATTTTCTCCTCCACCTGGCGACCTTGACCGTGATTTTGATCTCGATCGGCCTCTGGGTCACGGTGATGACCAGTGACCAGCGCTTCAGCCGGATCAGCAATGAATCATCCTCCCAGAGCTCGGCTTCTTTGTCGACCCACTACCGGAATGTCCAGTCTTTTTACGCCCCGGGCCAGACCTATGTCTTTCAAAACGGGGTCCGCTACCAGGTCCATGACGCCAAGCGGAACCTGCCTTTGAAGTTTGTCCAGTACCTGGAAAAGGTCAAGCTGGGGACGATCGAGAAAATGTCAACCACGGCCAGTGATTATGAGAGACTGCTGGCTGACCAGAACTATATTATGTTTGCCTACCCGGACCAGATCAATTTCACGGTCCTTTTAGGCAAAAAACAAGCTAATTCCAGCCTGCAGTTCAACCGGGTCTTTGTCCCGGTCAAGAGCAAGACCCGCTACCTCTATTTCGGCAACGACAAGGGCAGCCGGGTCTACCGGGTAAAGATCAAGTCCGGCTCCTTCCGGCAGCTGGCCAAGTACGTCAAGAGCGCCCAAGACCGGCAGGAGGTCAGCTTCCTGCACTTAAAGAAGCTCTACGTGCCTTTTTATGCCAAGGAAATCAAGGCCAAGGAATACAGCTACCTGATCAGCTACCAGTCCAGCAGCTACTATGCTTCCCGGCTCTTGGGCAGCAGCTACCGGAAGTCAGTGGCTAAGAACGGCCGCACTGTCTACACGGCTGGTTATTCCAAGCGCCTGCAGATTCCTAAGGAAGGCAAGAGCAATGACCACCAGTATCTGTACCAGAACTACTTGACCAGCCAGGAGCGGACGGCCACCCAGGAGATGCTGGAAAGTGCCGCCTATGTCAAGCAGCTGGGCCTGGCTGAACAGGACCTGCGCTTTTTTGAAAGCAGCGGCAAGACGGTGTCCTACATCAACTATATTGAAGGCTATCCGATTTTTGCCAACGACGCTTTGGCTCAGACCCAGGTAACCATGGGGACGGAGTCGGTCAGCGTGGCTTTCAGCAGCATGAACCTGCAGATCCCGATCCCGTATGACGGCCATGTCAAGACCTTGCCGAAAACCGCGACCCTGCTGAAGGAGCTGAATAGCATCGGCATCAAGGAAAGCGAAATTGAAAAAATCACCATAGGCTACCATATCCAGGCCGACAAGAAGCGCAGCGACTTGATTACCCTGATGCCGACCTACTTCATCAAGGTTGGCGGCAGCTGGAACAGCCTGGCCGGCTGGAAGAAGATTAAGGCGGAAAACACGGATCAGTTAATGGAGGGGTCAAGTCCCAGCTCCAGCAGCTACTTATCTTCCAGCTCTTCCAGCAATGAGTCGAGCAGTGAAGCCAACTCAAGCGCAAGTTCCAGCGTCAGCCAGGCACCGGCCAGCAGCCAGGAAGCATATTCCAGCAGCCGCAGCCAGCCGGCGGCTGAATCAAGCTCCAGCTCCAGCAGCTCCAGTTCAAGTTCCGCCGTATCAGCAAGCTCTGCCAGCTCAAAGGAAGGAGAAAAGTAAATGGATCATCGCAAAATTGAATGGCTTTTTCTGATCCTCTTCTGCTTAGTCGACATCTATCTCTTGATTGAGCTTTGGCGGGCCCCGGTTACCTTGACCTCATCGACCAATTCGGTGACGACCTCAACCAGCTTGAAGGCTGAAATGAAGTCAGACAATATTACGGTTCCTTCCCTGTCCAGAAAGGGGGACTCGGGCTACTACCTGGCCACTAGAAGTAAGAGCGACTTGAAGGAAGCCGCCAAGAAGCTCAGCAGCGACGTCTCCACCAGCTACGCTGAAGGGGACAAGACCCTGTACGCGACCATGAAGACCGCGATTCCGCTGGAGCGGATGACGGTGGGCGAGTTCAAGAATGACAGCAATTACGTCCCGCATGGCAAGCAGTATGTCTATGCCAAGAACCTCTCCAGCAACAGCAGCTACGTTTACGTGCAGAAGTCCCAGTACGGCCTGGTTTACAGCAACCTAGCCCAGCTGGTGGTCAATGTCAAGAACAAGAAGATCACGGGCTACTACCAGACCTACTTGACTGACTTGTCCAGCGTCCGCGAGCTGCAGGCAACTATCAGCCCCTTGCGGGCGGTCACCAACCTCTACACCACCCGGGAACTGGCCGACAACTCCCGGGTAATGCAGGTCAAGCTGGGCTACACCAAATTGACCGAGGTCCGGGACAGCGTGATTTTCGTCCCGACCTGGCTGGTCTGGATCGAAAACAAGAGCAGCAAGAGCAGCAGCTTGAAGCGGGTCAACGCCTTCAGCGGCCAGCTTTTGCAAAACAGTACATTGGACGATTAAGGGCAGGAAGGAAAAAATTTGCAATTCGCGGTATTATCGAGCGGATCAGCGGGCAACTGCAGCCTGCTGATGACTGACCAGCACAAGATTTTGATGGACGCCGGCCTTTCAGGCAAGAAGACCAAGGAGCTTTTAGCCAAGGTAGGCGTGGCGATCGAGGACCTGGACATTGTCTTTTTAAGCCATGACCACGGCGACCACAGCGGGGGGATGGGGGTCCTTATGCGCCGCTATCCCCAGCTGAATGCCTTCAGCAACACGGGCACCTGGAAGTACTTGGAGGAGACCGGGAAGATCGGCTGCCTGCCGAAAGACCAGATCAATGTGATTGAGCCGGGCCAGACCAAGTGCTATGGGGACTTGGAAGTGACGGCTTTTGCCACTAGCCATGACGCGGCCCAGCCCCAGTACTACGTTTTTTCCAGCGGGGGCAAGCGCCTGGCCTGCTTGACGGACACGGGCTACGTGTCTGAAGAAGTCGAATATGAGATTCAAGACGCGGATGCTTATTTGCTCGAGTTCAACTATGACGACCTGATGCTGAGAAGCGGCCCCTATCCCTGGAGCCTGCAGCAGCGGGTCCGGTCAGACCACGGCCACCTGTCAAACGAGCAGGCGGCTGAGACTCTGGCCAGGGTTATCAGTTCTAAAACCAAGCATGTTTTCATGGCCCACCGCAGCCAGCAGAACAATTTAAACTATTTGGCCCGGGACGTGGCGGAAGAGGTTTTGGCGGCCAGAGACGCTGACGTGGCCAGTGACCTGGAATTGCACGATACCGAGCCGATGACGCCGAGTTATTTAATTAATTTATAATACAGAGGATTTAAAGCTTTTAATTAATACGTTTTGTTCATATATACTTCAAAAAGCTAGGATATGATAATGGCAACGATAAGGAGTGATAACCATGTCTGAAGAACAAGATAAGCAAAGAAACACGCGCAAGAAGGAAAATAACCGTTTGCTAACTAAAGCGGCCATCATTGGGGTCGTTGCCGGTCTTTTGGGCGGGGGGATTGCCTACGGCGGCTTGTCAGCAGCCAATTTGAACAGCAATGCTTCATCATCCACGGCCAGCTCAAGCAGTAGCAACACTGGTGAAACCGGGTCAGTGACGACTTCATACAGCGGCACGACTAAGGTCAACAAGTCCAGGACTACCAGCGGGACGATGACTTCCGCCTACAAGAAGGTGAAGAACTCGGTTATTTCAGTTTTGAACTACAAGTACATTTCCAGTTCATCATCAAGCTCTGACATCTACAGTATATTTGGTTACGGTGACTCGGACAGTTCAGACTCATCCAACTCCAAGAAGTCTTTGACTTTGTACTCTGAGGGTTCCGGGGTCATCTACACGACGGCAAACGGTAAGGGCTACATCGTCACTAACAACCACGTTATTTCTGGGGCAGCCAAGGTGAAGGTCATGCTGGATTCCGGGAAGACGATTGCCGCTAAGGTTGTCGGCAAGGACTCAACCAGTGACCTGGCAGTTTTGTCAATCGACTCCAAGTACGTGACTCAGACTGCTTCATTTGGTGACTCCAGCAGCCTGCAGTCCGCGCAGACGGTGATTGCCATCGGTTCACCAGAAGGGTATGAATACGCGTCTACGGTAACGCAAGGGATCATTTCCTCACCAAGCCGGACGATCACTTACAACTCCAACCAGATGACGGTCATCCAGACTGACGCGGCCATCAACTCCGGTAACTCCGGCGGGCCCCTGGTCAACTCTGACGGTCAGGTTATCGGGATCAACTCCATGAAGCTGTCCAGCTCCAGCAGTGGCGACTCCGTCGAAGGGATTGGCTTCGCGATCCCGTCAAACGAAGTTGTGACGATCGTCAACCAATTGGTCAAGAATGGGAAGATCACCCGGCCGCAACTGGGCATCAAGGTAGCAGCAATTGATGAACTGAACAGCTACTACAAGAAGCAGCTAGGCATTTCAACTAGTCTGAAGAAGGGCCTGTACGTGGCCGGCGTAACTTCAGGCAGCGCGGCAGCCAGTGCCGGGATCAAGAAGGGCGACGTGATTACGGCGGCTGACGGTAAGACGGTCAACGACGTAGCCACCCTGCACAGCATCCTGTACAGCCACAGTGTTGGTGATAAGGTCAAGATTACGGTCAACCGGAATGGCAAGACGATGACCTTCACGGTAACCCTGCAGGCAAGCAACTAATTTAAGAACAAATAATCCAGTGGATCAGCAGATCTGCTGGATTATTTGTTTTTTTCAAAACAAAAACAGGGTGAAAGGAAGGTAAAGTTCGTATATATTTCTTGTCAAGGGAAATTTTTAAGGAGACTTTATCCCCAATCCTGTGGAAAAGACTGTGAATTGTGCAAAAAACAGAGTAAAAATCGCTAAAAAACTGTGGATAAGCTGTGGATTGTGTGTAAGTTCCACAGGTAAAAGGCTTGTTAAAACGTCTGTTCAAGGCGGCAGGCCGGGCCTTTTTGGTGATTGTTTGTGAAAAGTTCCAGTCCACAGGTAGTTTGTGGAATGGTTACACGGGATTTTAGAAATTTTTTTGCAAAAAGCTAGACCTAGATAGAATTCGGCTTTAGTCCACTAGATCTAGAAAAGGGCTTTCCACAGCTGTGGAAAAAGGCGGTTGATAAACTGTTAATTATGGGGATAGAAGTAAAAATGGTAAAATAGGGGCATTATGAATATCAAAATTGTTTGCGTTGGAAAATTAAAAGAGAAGTATTTTAAGGACGGGATCGCGGAGTACCAGAAGCGGCTGAGCCGCTTTGCCAAGGTGGAGATCGTGCAGGTGCCGGATGAGAAGGCGCCGGAAAGCCTCAGCCCGGCCCAGATGGAAGAGGTCAAGAAGCGGGAAGGCGAGCGGATCTTGAGCAAGATCAAGGACAAGGAATATGTTTACGTTCTGGCCATTAAGGGCAAAGAGCGGGCTAGTGAAGAGTTCGCCAAGGAACTGAAGGACCTGGGGACCTACGGGCATTCCGACATTACTTTCGTGATCGGGGGAAGCCTGGGGACCAGTGACGCGGTCAACAAGCGGGCCAACGACCTCTTCAGTTTCGGCAAGCTGACCATGCCCCACCAATTGATGCGGCTGGTTTTGATTGAGCAGATCTACCGGGCCTTTATGATTAACTCCGGCAGTCCTTACCACAAGTAGAATAGTTTTTTAGCCTCTCCTGGGTAATAAACAGGAGAGGCTTTTTGTATACGAATCAGTCTAGTGCTAGAATCTAGGGTGAAAGTGTTTTATCAGGGGGAGCTGAATAAAAAATGGAGATCTGTGATTTACTCAAGCAGACGAGAATAGATTTGGGTCTGACCCAGCAGGGAATGGCGGGAGAAGTCATGTCAGTGGCCCAGTACTCCCGGATTGAGAGCGGGGAGCAGCGGATCAAGGCTGAGGATCTGCTGGAGCTTTTGGAAAGCCATAATTACGATCTAGGCTACTTTTTCACCAAAATGATTTACAGCCGGCGAGAGGAAAAAGAGGCTGACTGGATCAATATTGAGTTCCGGGTGAAGAACGCCTTTTATGATTGGAACTGGAAAAAGATGAGCTTTTTGAAAGAGCAGGCGGCCAATCTGACGGGGAAGACAGCCCTGCGGGTTGGCGGGGACCTGGTGGCTTATCTGCTGGATCCAGAGCTTAAGGATCATGAACAGCTGAAAAACGAGGTATCGGATTATTTCTTTAGTCTGGACAATTGGATGGATGATACGGAAGCGATTGTTGTATTTGCCGTGGCGATTCAGTTGATGAAGTTTGATATTGCTTATTTTTGGCTGAGTGAATTGCTTGACAAGTACCAACAGATCGATAATTTTTCCAGAGACCAGCAGGAAGCTGTGGGCAAGGCTTGTGTCAGCTTCTGCCAGCGCTGCAGGAAAGAAGGCGTTGCAGAGGCAGCAAAAGAGGCAATTGAAGTTTTAGGTCAGCTGTCGCCCTGTCCGGAGTTCGTGGCCTACCGCTTGCTTGGCAAGTATTACGCGGGGCTTTTTTCCGGAGAAGATGAGGAGGCGGAAAGGATCAAGGGAATACTTAGAGAGTCTGGATTGGAAAGATTTGTCGATCATTTTCTCTTGTGAAGATTTGCAGATCTGCAAACGCTAATTCATATCTGCGATTTTGCTCTCTAGCTAAAAAAAGCGATGTAGAATAGCTGTGAAAGCGGATTACGATTTGGCCAAGTCATATTGTTTTAAGATTAGGAGAACAAAATGAAGAGATATAACATGGCTATTAATTTAGCTTTTATGCTATTGTTGATGCTAACGCCTTCTGTGGTGTATGCATCTAGCAATTCGAACATAAGTGAATTTGAAGAGTGTTACCGTGAAGGTGAGTCTAAAGGGATTATTAAAGACGGAAATATTTCTAAGGATACTTTTGTTGAGATGTGTAAAGAATCAGTTTTTCCAGCTTATTTAGAAGCGGTAAAAACTGATCCAACGTTGACGTTTGAACAATTTGTTGCTGATGATAATTATGAAGTACCATTTCAAAAGAAAAACGATCATCCCGAAGTGGTAACCGCAGAGGGTTCTGGGCGCACAGCAGTTGGCCCGTTTGTTAACTTTATTTCAGCTAGCAAAAGTTACAAGATGAAGGCGGGAGATATTCTAATTTGCTATGGGACAGGATCTAGCGGAAGATTGGTTGGACATGCGGCTATGGCAACATCGGCTAACTATATTATTGAGATGCCGGGTAATTATAGAAAGATCAAGGGTAATTCATGGCGTTCTCACAATGCAAGAGTTGTTTCAAAAGCCAGTTTCTTTAAGAGTCACACTAAAGGAAAAGACTATGTAGCTGTTTATAGAAACAATCATCCGATTTATTCCGATCGAGCATCAACGTATGCATACAGATACATGTATAAAAAAGATAATCCATATTATAAGATTACATCGAATATATTTGAAAAGAGCCCGAGCTATTGTTCTAAGTACGTAGTACTGGCGTACTACTGGGGTGCGACTAAAAAGAGCTGGGGTGGTGGTCATAGAGTAGGTATTATTCCACCCCATCAATTGCCAAGTTACTTTTCTGATAGTTTTGTTCCAAGCTACAAATATAAAGTCACAAGTTATTGAAAGGGATGATTTTGATGACTAAAACAGAGCGTTACATGTGGCTGGCCAATGACCTGCTTTTGACGGCAGCAGCAGTGTCGCTGATCATTAATTTAGTTGGCCAGACGGCTTCCGGTTATGCCTTTAGCGGCAGTCATGGGCAGGCAACAGAACTGCTTTATGATGCCTTTATTTTGCTCGTTGCCGCGGCTGCTTTGGGAGTCTGGCTGAGCAAGTGGCTGGCTCCTGCAGCAGCTTGGGTAATTGGCGCCTGCCTTTTGCTGGGCCTTGTAATTGACCGGGCGGTAGGCCTGTATTTCGGCTTGACCTGGTACTGGACTTTGGCTGTTGTCGCTTTGGCGGTCAGTCTGGTTCTGGCCAGCTACCGCTGGCGGGGGAAGGCAGTCTTTAACTATTGGCTGGCCGGCATCCTCTTGGCCGTCAGCCTGGTCAGCTGCGTGATGGCCTGGGTTGGGTGAAAACGAAGGTGATAGAGATGAAATTCTTAAAGATTTTAGTCAAAGTGGTTGATGTAATCTTACTATGCTTTTTGACTGTGGTAGTTTGCTCAAATCTAAAGGACTACATCAATGCCCTAAGAACGATCAAAGGGACTGATTTAAAGGTAACAGTTTTTGGCCATGTGGTTTTAATTTTGGTCTTACTGACAGAATTAGCCTTAGCTGTATTTAGCCAAAAAATTCCCCGTAAGCTGTTCTTGATTATTGGCCTAGTTTGCCTTGCCTTGACATTTATAGGACTGATTACGCCAATCGCTTTTGGTCCGGGCAATTTGCCACTTAACCTCTTGGCCTTAGTGTTATTGGCTGTTAGCCGCTTTTTGCAAGAAAACATAGCTCAGAAGAGAACGTTGTAAAATACAAAGGTTATTATTAAACTTAGCAAGAATCGCACGTTAACATACTCAAGTTTGGTAGCTGGAATTTTTAACAAAAGAAAAAAATGACGGCTGCCGCAAGAATCACTGCTCAAAAAGTGAACTTGAACTTATAATATGAGTGAATAGTCTTTTGAAAATAGGAGCGTGATTATGATGAAAAACTTTGCAACTAAGCCAGCCGTTAAAACCGTCTTCTTGCTGGCTGGCATCTGCTTGGCCTTGTTCATGGCGGTTCAGTGGATCTTTGCCTTGGGCAACCCGGGGCCAGTATCTTGGGCGATTGCCGGCATGATCGCGATTACCCTGCTGACCCTATTTCTGGGAATCGCCCCTTTGACTAAGCTCAGCCCGGTAGTTGGCTACGCGGTCGCTGCGGCTTTGGTGGTTGTCGTCTTGATCTTTGTCTTCAATATCCATGGGTACATCTCAATTGGCATTTTATACCTAATTTACGCGGCCCTGGCTTGTGGCCTTTTATGGGCGAAAAAATAAACAGTAAACAAAAATGGCTTCCAGGATTTTCTCCTAGAAGCCATTTTCTTTATGCTGATTTGATTAAGCGAAGATTTCTTCAACTTCAACTACTACGGCAGTATCAGTTTTCTTGCCAACCTTAGCAGCGTATTCCTTAGCGAAGTCGTCGCCTTCGTGGATAGTCACGCTGCCGAGCACGCGTACGTTAGTGTGGCTTGGCACGTCAGCAACTACAACAGCAACCTTGCTGCCGTTCTTGATGTTTTCCCACAAGTGGGAGAAGGTAACTTCACTCCAGACCAGGTGCTTGTCGTCCAAAGCAGTCAATGATTCCTTAGGACCAACTTGTGGGTTGCCGTCCTTGTCAACGGAAGCAACGAAGGCCAAAGCGTCGTTAAAGAACTTTTGTTGGTCAGCAGTCAAAGTAGTAGCGTCTAATTTCTTCATAATGGTAATTTCCTTTCTTTTTACTTAAGTAGTAATTTCTTCTCTTGATACTTAGTATTATAGGCCTTCCCCAGGCAAAAGAAATTGATTTAGGTCAATTTTATAACTCTTTTAATAAAATTTTTTTGCAATTTCTACGGGAGTAAAAAAGCGCCCAGATTCAAAAGAAGAACCGCAATAATAAAGAGCAGCCAATCTTTGTTAGTTAGCGGCACCTCAACGATCACGGACCGCGGAGCGCCTTCCCGGTAGCCGTGGGACTCCATCCCCTGGGCCAGGTTGTCGGCACTGTTTAAAGCTACCAAAATCGCGTTAAAGTAGAGGACCGGGGACCAAAAGGAGAGGTAGACTCCCCGCATCATCCCTGCCACCCGGATCTGCTTGACCGCGGCTTGCATGCGGGGAATGATGTTCAAAGCCGCTAAAGTTCCATAAGCAAACTTGCTCGGCAAGTGCAGGTTCTGCTCCAGCGACCGGGCCATCTCTTCTGCCGTGGTTGAAATGGTCAGGCAGGCCGTGGTGAAGGTATATACGAAGGCCCGGCTGGAGATGTCCAAAGCATACCAGAGGTCGCGGTGGTCACTGAAGATGTAGCCTGAAGAAAAGACGGTAATTGCCGCTAAGCCCGTTGCCAAAAGCATCCCGCCCAGGGCCTTAGGCTTGATCCGCCGGTATAAGAGGTAGGCTAAGGATAAAACAATAACGATGACATTGCTGAAAAGGCTGACCTTAAAAGATAACTCCAGTGAAATAATCAAGGTCAGCAGGAATTTCAAGCTGGGATTCATTTTGCTTTTAGTCATTTTCTCCTCCTAATCCTGGACAAAAGCCAGCTCTCTGCCGGCCAGACGCAGGTGGTAGTCGCACCAAGTGCTGATTCCGTAGAACTGGTGGCTGATCAGCAGGATCGTCTGCCCGCTCTTTTCCTGGCACTTTTGCAAAAGCTGCACGACCTGCTCAATCGACTTCTGGTCCAGGCCGCTCAAAGGCTCATCGATCAAGAGCACTTCCTGGCCCGACAAAAGCATCAAGAGGATCTGCAGCTTCTTTTTCTGCCCGCCCGACAAGGAGTAGACCACCTGGTCCATGTGATCGGCCAAATCCAGGTCAGCCAGGGCCTGGTCTAAGACTTCCGGAGTGAAGTAGGGGGAAGCGTGCTTTTGGCTCAAAGCCAGCTCCTCTTTGACGGTGATGGCCATGAACTGGTCAGCCGCATTTTGAAAAATCTGGGCCACATGCTGGAAGTAGGTCCGCTCCTTGAGCTTGGCCACTTCCTTACCCTCCCAGGTCAAAGAGCCCTGGTAGTCCAGCAACTTGGTCATGGCCTTAAACAGAGAGCTCTTCCCGCTGCCGTTTGGCCCCGTGATCAAGGTCACCTTCCCCTTGGGGATGGCTAATTCCTTTTGCTCAAGCAAAGGCCGGCCTTGCTTGATGGCGAAATTTTTCATGACAAAAGCCGCTGGCTCGTTCTCCGGCAGGGGGAAGTGCAGGTCGATTGGCTCAGTAGCCAGGAGAAGCGCTTGTTCATCCTTAGTCAATAAGTCCACTTGCTCGCCTTTGAAGCGGTAGACCCCGTCCACCTTGCCCTGGTAGTCGTCAAAAAGGTGGTCGGTGATGATGATGGTCTTGCCCTGCTCTTTCAGCTTGGCCAAGCGGCCAATCAAGAAGCGGCGGGCCGCCGGATCCACGCTGGCAAAAGGCTCATCTAATAAGAAAAGATCCACGTCCATGGCGACCAGGACGGCCAAGGCTACCCGCTGCTTTTCCCCGCCGGACATGGTTACGATTTTCTGGTCTAAAAGAGAGTCGATTTCCGCGAATTCGCTGGCCAGCTTCAGCCGGTCCGCAAATTCTGTCTTGCTTTTGCCCAGGTTTTCCATGGCAAAAATAATCTCTTCTCTAGGCGTGGCCATGGTAAACTGCTCGCCGGCTTCCTGGAACATCATGGCCTGACTTCGCCCGCCCAAAGAAACCTGCCCGCTGGTCAGCTGGCCCCCGTATTTCGGGTAGAGGCCGGCCATGATCTTCAACAGGGTCGACTTGCCGCAGCCGGTCGGCCCGATCAAGAGGGAAAAAGTCCCCGCCGGCAGGGTTAAGGACAGGTCGCGGATGACCTCCCGGTCCCCGTAGGAAAAAGTTAAGTGGTCAATTGTCAGTTCTGCTTGCAAAATAAAAAGTCACCTCAAAACTGGGGTGACCATAAGCAGCATTTTCCCTTGCCAGCATTACCTGGCCAGGTTCCATGGGTATCATCTCAGCCTTCCGGCACCCCGTTGATTCGTCAAATTGATTCTTATTTTATTATATTGGATTTGCCAAGGCCTGTCTAATTCAAACTTTGTCCAAACTGATTGAAAATGCCGATTTATAGCACTTTTCTTAAAATAATCTGGGAAGTAGCTTTAACGAAAAATTTTTTAGTTGTATCCTAGAATTACAGACTTTTAGACTTTAGTGGGAGAGAAAAATGTCAGATCAACGAAGACGAGTAATTACCGTGGCCTTGATGTTGTCAAACGTCATGTCCGGCCTGGACAACACGATTATCAACACCGCCTTGCCGCGGATCATTGCCGATTTGCACGGGATTGAGTATACCGGCTGGCTGGTGGCCATCTTCTTATTGGGGACGGCTGTTTCCACGCCGCTTTGGAGTAAATTAGGCGAGCGGCGGGGGAACAAGCTGGCCTACCAGCTCGCGGCTGCCTGCTTTTTGCTGGGGGCGCTGCTCCAGGGCTGCGCCCAGCAGATGTCCTTTCTCTTGACCTTCCGCCTGTTGGCCGGGATCGGCAACGGGGGGATGGTGTCGCTTCCTTATATCATCTACTCTGACCTTTATCCAAACGCCCACAAGCGCCTAAAGGTGCTGGGGATGGTCTCTGCCTTCTTCACCACGGCCACCATATTAGGACCGCTCTTTGGGGGCTGGATCGTTGATGCCCTGTCCTGGCGCTGGGTCTTTTATATCAACATCCCGGTGGCCTTGATTTCCATCGTTTTGATCCAGATCTTTTTCCTGGATGAGAAAAAAGACCGGCCAGCTCACAGGGTCGACTTAGGCGGGGCCATCTGCCTATCCTTTGGGGTGGTGGCCCTCTTATTGGGGACCCAGCTGGTGGGTTCAGCCAGTCTGGCCACGGCGCTTTTGATCTTCGCGGCGGCCTTGATTTTCATCGGACTTTTGGTCATTATTGAGCGCCGGGCAGAGGACCCGATTATTCCAGGCCGCTTGTTCAAAAATATCCCCTTGGTGGTCGACTTTACTTTGTTCGTTTTGATCTGGGCCGCCATGTCGGCTTACAGCGTCTACGCGCCGATGTGGGCTGAAGGCTTGATGGCCACGACTGCCCTGGTCGGGGGGATGACCCAGATTCCCGGAGCCCTTACCGACATGCTGGGCTCCTTGTCCGTGGAAAAAATGCGCCGGCGCTGGTCAGCCTACCAGGTTATGCTGGCCACCTGCTGGCTTTTGGCGGCAGGCTACCTGGCTATGGCCGTGGCTCCGCGCTATTTCCCTTACTGGGGGATCTTGCTGGCCGGGATGCTGCAGGGCTGGGGCCACGGGGTCATGTTCAACCAGCTTCAGGTTAAGGTGCAAGAAGACGCGGAAAGCCAGGACGTGCCGGTTGCTACTTCCTTCTCCTACCTGATCCGGATGCTGGCCATGGCGATTTCTTCCAGCGTCTTCGGGGTCATCTTGAATGAGCACTTGGCTAAAGGGGTCAAGGCTAGCGGAGGCAAGATCACTTTGTCCATGCTCAACCACTTATCAGACGCCAAGACCCGGGCCAGCCTGCCCAAGCAGGATTTGGTCCAGATGGAGAATATCCTCTACGGGGCTATTCACGCGATTTTCTGGGCGGCCTTTATCCTGGTCTTCCTGTCTCTGCTTTTGGCCATCTGGGCCCGCTGGCGGGAGAAAAATTGGCCGGCAAGCGGTAAAATCTGGTAAGACCCAGTATAGGATAAAAAGAAGATAAGTTTTTGCTGGAAAGGAGAGAGCTGATGACTGAAATTGCCAAGCTGCAGAAAAAATTGCAGGAAGCTGGGGATGCCACCCTGCCGCTGAGCAAGGGGAAGGGGCAGACCGCGGCCTGTACGTTTGTTTTACTAGGCGACAAGGCTGAAGGCTGGAAGAATGACTCTTTGACTGCCTTGCTGCTTTTAGCGGGGACGGGGCACTTCCGGGCTGGCCAGCAAAAGTGGCAGGTTAAGCCCGGTGACTGGTTCCTGATGGCAGCTGGCCAGGACTGCAAGGCCAGTCTGAAAGAGGGGCTCCTAGTCCAGCTTGTCTTGCCAGAAGCTTTTTCAGTGAAAGACTTGAAAAAGGATCTCATGCTGGGAGAAGCTGAAGAAGTAGGGACTCACGGCCGGGTGGCGGTTGACGGGCCAGCTGGGGCGGCTTTCCTGGCGGCCTTGAATGAGTACCAGACTAGCGATTCTGTATCTTCAGTCTTGCTCAAAAGCCAGCTGCTAACTGCCCTGGCTCTGGCCTTGCGGGCACTAAATGAAGTGGGCAGCTTGAGTGAGCGGGAGATCCGCCGCTATATTAGTGAAAACTATGTCTCGACCAGCGTGAAGGATGCCGCGGCTTACTACCAGCTCAGTCCCAACTATTTTTCCGACCTGGTCAAAAAGAAGACCGGGCAGAGCTTTATTGAGCTGGTTGACGAGCAGAAGATGGAGGCAGCCGTCCGCCTTTTGGCCCGGCCAGACCTGTCGATCAAGCAGATCATCGGCCTGGTTGGCTACCGGGGCAAGTCCTTCTTTTATGAAAAATTTGGAAAGTACTACGGGATGTCGCCGGCGGCCAAGCGTAAGGAGCTTTTCCGCCAGCAGGGCATCAATTTATAGAGACAAATGTAAAAGCTTCCAGAAAAAATCTGAAAGCTTTTTGCATAAAAAATGATTATGGTGCGGTACTAAACGCAACTATTAAATCCCTATAACCAAATTCCGCTAACATCCTAGAAATCTTCTTTTGTTGTTCTACATTCTCTAAAGCTACCGCTTTATAATACTTGGCTAGCAGTTTATAGAGTAAAAAGTGCGGATGAGCTGGTAATGAGTATAGAAAATCAACAGCTTCACCCGAATGGCTGCCCCTTCCCTTATGAAGGTCATTTGCCAAATAATTAACAGCGATAATTGCTAAAATTTCTACTTTCTTAATCGGCATACCATCGATTCTTTGATATCGCTCAAATAATTGTTTAGCAAAATAATCTAAGTGCTTAGAGTCTAAAATGAAGACTCCATATGCAAATAAGATCAACAAGTTGTTATTATCTGTCCACTTATCAACTGCTAGCAAGCGTTGGCATAATTCCTGACGACACTGTTGTGCCATTGGACAATCTAAACCATCTTTTACATTCACAATCAACAACTTAGTCAAAAGATTTAAGAGCCTATGCTGCCCAAACTGCTTTAACTTATCAAGTAATTCATCAATTGACGAAAGATCACGCTCCCAATACATGGATTCAATTTTTTGCAAATAATAGTCATGATTGCAATCTGTTAATTTCCGCCTCAGTAAAAATTGATTAATAAAAGATACTATATCAATTTGATGAGCATGGAGTATTTTTACTAGATCATCAAACCTAATTCTTTGTTGATCATTTTCGATTCTAGAATACTGCGTAACAGACATCACTTCCGCAGCCATTTCTTTTTGCGACAAGCCTAAACTAAGCCGCGCATTTTTTAAAAGTTCACCCATCCTTTTTCCCTTACTACACGCTAAAAAGGCAAAAATGCCACTAAATAAAGTGACATTTTAAAAATTGTGTCGTTGAATTCCCAAAGCAACGATGATTTTCCGAAAGAGGTACACACCAATAGTTAAGCCAAGAAAGTTTGACCAAAATGTACTAAATGACAATTTCTCAAATAAGTATTGGATTGGCAGAATGCAGGCAAAAAAGATTGTCAATGAGATAGCAGCTCTTGCATACTTATTTTTCGGCATTTTCTTTTTTAGCTTATCCATATTTTCTCCTATCTTAATTTAGATAATACCAAATTACACCATATAACACAGCGGCTGCTGATTTTGCTGCCCACTTCGGCACATGATTCTTCACCATATAATTATATGCCTGTTCGCTGACTATTCCTGCTACACTACCTAAGAAAAGATCATTCCAAGCTTTTTCGAACTTCTTTAATGTGATTTTTTTGATGACAGCTTTTGGCAATTTGCCATAGATTATTCGAGGCAATTTCTTGGTTACAAATTTTTTGCCAAATTTCTTAATTAATTTCTTGCCAATTGTACTGCCTACGCTTGCATCAACTTCCTCAGATAAGTCTAAAGTATCGCCACCTGGAATTTCGCCATCTGGCAAATCCTCGTTAGCATCCGCAACAATAACCTTAGGTGCTAGTTTAACATATGTTTTCAGTTCTTCTACTTCATCAGCAGATAAATCGTTAGAATCAATATCATTAACTTTTTCATACGATCTATCGAATTCCTCGGTAATAGCTCCTTCTTCTGCGTTTACAACCAGTCTACTAAGGTTCCCCTTATTTAGGTAATATAACATGTTAAAGGATAATGCAATGGCTGCAACTACTAACAATTTGAAAATATTTGTTTTTTTAAGATTACTCATTTTTCTACTCCTAACACGTAATCTTAAACCATTTTGCCAGACATAGTTCAAAAAATCACAAAAATTGCAGATTTGGTAATCTTTTTCATATTTTCATTTCTCACTTTGATGCCGATGCAGCCGGCTAACTTAGGAATTTTTTCTCAAAAAGCGCCCGAGCCTGCTGCTTGTCAGGCTCAGACAAAGCCAAGTTTGCCGAGATATTGTCCAAATACTTATATGAAGGGTGCTAAGCAGCATAACAAAA
>NZ_KV793109.1:24860-52634 GCF_001808415.1 Lactobacillus sp. HMSC08B12
TAAGCAGCATAACAAAAGAGAGCTAATGGCAATTCGCAGAACAATCGAGAGTGTGTTTTCTGTACTAAAGTACTACGGGATTGAAAATATACTTGCAAGAAGTATAGTTGGTTTCCAACAAACCGTTGAGTTAATTGTATTAACTTACAATATCAGCTACATCCTACAGAGGTATGAATTCAACTTCTTTAACTAGCACCACGCGTATATTCTTTAAAAAGTCAGCATTTAATACGTGCATTATAGCAAATAGAAGCCGGGAGATAAATATAACTTAAATTTAGGCAGAGCTAAAAAGCTTCCAGATTTTCATCTGGAAGCTTTTGTGTTGACTTACATTTTTTCCAAGCGCTTGATCCGGTCAGCCGTAGCTGGGTGGGTGTCAAACAAGTGGCTTAAGCTGTGCCGTCTGATCGGGTCCTCAATATACAAGGACGCGCTGGCGCTGCTGGCCGCCTGCATGGGCGGGCTGTTCTCAATCTTGGTCAAGGCGCTGATCAAGCCGTGCGGGTTCCGGGTCAGCTCAACTGAACTGGCGTCGGCCAGGTATTCCCGGTTTCTGGACAGGGCCATCTGGGCCAGGCTGGCTGCCAAAGGCCCCAGGATCAGAACGAAAATAACCCCGATCACGCCGATGATCATCCCAATCGTTCCGCCTTCTCGGTCGTCATCATCGTCCCGGCCAAGTCCAAAGCCGAACCAGACACAGCGCTGGGCGAAGTCGGCGATAAAGCTGATGGCGCTGACTAAAACCAGGGCCACCATGGACAGGCGGATGTCATAGTTGCGGATATGGGAAATCTCGTGGCCCAGGACCCCTTCCAGCTCTTCTCTGTTCATCATGTCCAGCAGGCCCTGGGTAACAGCAATGGCTGACTTGTCCGGCGACAGGCCGGTCGCGAAAGCGTTGGGGCTCTTGTCCGGAATCAAGTAGACTTCGGGCATGGGAATATTGGCCACTAAGGCCATGTCTTCCACGATATGAAAAAGCTGGGGATTGTCCTCTTTATTTAAATGCTGGGCATGGTTCATGCTCATGACGACATTGACCGGATCCTGGAAGACCAGGAAAGAGTAAATCAAGGCAATGACGCCGGCGGTCAATACGCCCGGCAGGGGCTTGCCCCACATCAGCTGGCCCAGGCCCGCGCCCACCAGGGCAAAGATCAAAACGAAAACGACCAGGACTCCGACCGTCTTCCGCTTGTTTTGGGCAATTTGTTGGTATAGCATGGCGATCCCTTAGCCTTTAAAAGGATACCTTTGGTACCTTGGTTTCTTCTTCAGGGATTTCCAGGTAGTCAACCTTAGTGAAGTGGTGGATGTTAGCCACGATGTTGGATGGGAAGACCAGGAGCATCTTGTTGTAGACAGCCGCGCTGGAGTTGAAGAGCTGCCGTGAGTAGGCAATCTTGTTTTCCGTGTTGGTCAGTTCTTCCTGCAGGTTGGCGAAGTTAGTGTTGGCCTTCAGGTCTGGGTAGCTTTCAGACAGGGCGAAGATGGTCTTCAAGCTGTCAGTGATTTGGTTGGACAGCCGCATGGCCCCTTCGTGGTCGTCAGCTGGCAACTGGGTCAGCTGGTTTCTGAGTTCAACCACCTTGCTCAAGGTTTCCTTTTCGTGCTTGGCATAGCCCTTGACGGTTTCCACCAGGTTAGGGATCAAGTCGTTCCGCCGCTTGAGCTGAACGCTGATCTGACTCCAGGCCTCTTCAGTGTTAACCTTGGCCTTTTGCAGGCCGTTGTAGGCTGAAATGTAAAAAATAACGATTAATACGACTAAAATAGCAATAATCCAGACTGCCATTTTTTGCCTCCCTTTCTAGGCCCCAGAGGGGCGAAATCAACTTTGACCAGATGCTTCCGGCCGTTTTAGTAAATTATATATTAAAAGGCAACTGAGCACTAGTTTTTAAGCAAAAAACGCCTCCAATAAGGAGACGCGCGAGAGATTTAATATCTTACTACAGGTTCAGCTTGACGATGACCCAGCCGATAAGGGACAGGATGATCAAGCCGGCGATCTGGTAGCCCAGCCACTTCGGGAAGAACTTCTTCTTGGCATCCTTGGAAGCGTGGGCGTAGAAGGTCCGCATGACCAGCATGTTGGCCATGGACCCGATTGGTGACCCGAAGCCGCCGATGTTGGAACCAAGGGTCAAGGCTTCAGCGTACTTGGAGAACTTGCCGACCAGGATGGTTGATGGCACGTTGCTCATGACCTGGCTGGACAGGATGGATGTCCAGTAAGTGCTCATTTCAGTGCCGACCAGGCCGTGGATCAGGGTCACGACAAAAGGAATCTGCTGGATGTCGCTGATGAAGAAGAAGAAGAGGGTGAAGGTCAGCAAAAGGGAGTAGTCAATGTGGAGCAGGATCTTCCAGTTGACGATCAAGGCCCAGATGATGGAGGCCAGCATCGGCATCCAGATTGGAACGAACTTGAAGACGCCAACGAAAAAGAAGCAGAAGATGACCGTGGTGATCATCGTCATTGGCCAGCTGACGTTGATTTCAACGACTTCCTGGGTCGGGATGTTCTTCTTCGGGATAAAGAAGAAGATGCAGAGAAAGACGACCATGGCCACGATCAGGTAAGGCAGGGTCCACTTAAAGAAGATAGCGGGCACTAAGTGGTAGTTGGAGACCACGAAGATGTTGTGGGGGTTGCCCCATGGGGTGAAGGCCGCCCCGATGTTGGCCCCCATCCCGATCAAAGTGGCCGGCAGGATTTCCGGCAGCTTGTACTTCTTGGCGATGTTCAAGTACAGGGGGATCATGGTCAAGCAGGTAATGTCGTTACCCAGGAACATGCCCGAGAAGACGGACAAGAGAGTAAAGAGGAGGATCAGCTTCCGGGTGGAGTCAGCGATCGCCGCCAGTTTATAGGCAATGATGTCCAGAACGTGCAGGTAGCTGTAGACCTGGATCAAGACCAGCATGGTCGTGACAGACTCGATCGTGTGCCAGTTCATGTCGGCGCTGAGCGGCCGGGCAAAGAAAAGACTAATGATGGTGATCACGATGGTGATCTGCAGAATTCGGTCGCTAAAAATTTTCTTTAAGGTGGTCAAAAAGGTGATCAAAAAATTATTTGAACTTTTGCTTTTGGCGGCTTCCATATAAAATCCTCTACTCAGCTAGAATGGTATTTACAAAAATTTACGTAAAGTTAACGAAAAGCGAAAATGAACTTTACTTTCGTGTAGTTCCATTGTCAACCATTTTTCCCTAAATCTCAATAGTCCAAAATTAACGAACAAATGTTATTGAAAAGATATTGGCGAAACGCGGCAGGTCAAAAATCTGACTTTTTTAGCTTGCTGAAAAAATAGGAAAGACTTTAGAAAGCGGTTTATATAGCTAAAATAAGGGATTTATTCCGGAAGACAAAAAACAGACTTTGCTACCTTTTTTAAGCGATTAAAACGTGTCGACTTTTTACACGGCCACAAAAAAGTCAAAAGCCTGCTTTTGATTTCTGAAATAATGTAAGCGCTGCCGGAAGTGAAAAACAGAAGTGACAAATTGGCAAAAATCCCCCCTTGGACATTTTGCTAAATCCATTTAACATTTCTGACGGAAGATATTTGCCCTTTCTTTTAGCTAAAAAGGGGCTGGAGGGGCAAAGAAATGCCGAAAAGGCTTGCCTAACATGGGGAAAGAGGGGTATAATGACTACTGATTTTCGAAAATCGATGAAAGGATGAAGAGACATGTCAAGAAATATCCACAAGGGTATCAACCCACACCGTCGTCCACGTAACGCTTCTAACGCTAAGGAACGCGTTGCTCACGCCGCTGCTATAATCAGCTTCCTGAACCAAGCAGCTAAGGACGAAAACAAGTAATTTGTTTTTAAACAGACAATAAAGACTCTGGCTTTTGGCCAGGGTCTTTTTTTCGCTTGCTTTTTGCCTTATGATTAGGAAAAAGCTAAGAGACGAGTAAGAAAGAAAACAAGGAGGTAAAAATGAAGTTTCAGTGCAGCAGCTGCGGTTTAAGACTGGAATCCCTGCATTTCAAGCTGCCCGGTCTGGTCAATGACCGCCTGGCCAGCCTGTGTGACATCTGCCGGCAGCGGGGGCTGGATCCGGCAGCTTACCCCAATCCCGTGGTCAAGCTGTTCGCGGCCAACCTCCTTTATGCCTTTGCGGGCAAGGACGGGGAAGCAAGCGGGGACTTTTCCCTGCCGGACTTAAAAATCCGCCGGTCCTACGAGGCCCTCATGCAGGACTATGATGGAAATGTCCTGGCCAGGCAGCAGCTGCCCAGAGCAGACTTCAACCAGGCCGTGATCAAGGCTGAGGATGATCCCAGCTTCTTTTTGCCAGGAAAACTCCCTTTCGCGGAAAAACTCCAGGCCTTAGGCCTCAGCGTTGACTTTCAGTTAAACGAGGTTGACTATATCGACCGGGAGCGGATCCGGGCCAAGTACAAGTACCGCTGCCAGTACTGCGGCCGGCGGGGGCGGAGCGTGGACCACAAGGACCCGGTCTCCGTCTCGCACGATAACAGCCTGGACAATCTGATTTTGTCCTGCAGCGAGTGTAACCGGATCAAGTCTAATATGCCTTATGACCTTTTCGTCAAGCTCAACGAGGAATTGCAGCCTTTAAACAAAAAGCTGGTCAAGTACGAGAACGCCCTGGGCCCCTTAGAAAAAGAATTCCAAGACCGGCGGAACATGCTGGCCGCCAAGGTTCATTTAAAGGGCGTGGTGAATGACCCGGAACTGGCCGCCATCCGCAAGGAAAACAAGCGCCTGCGGGATGCCATCGACAGTTTAGAGAGTGACTATGATGCGGCCCGCCGCTTGCGCGAGGACCACTTCAAGTTGGGCTGGAAGCTCTACCTGGCCCAGCAGGACAAGGAAATCATCTAGCTTTGATAATTTAAAGCTTATGGAGCGAGTATTAAAAGTTAGACCAGGAAACTTTTTACAGAAAAAGTCTCCAGAATGTACAGGCTTAAAAAGCTTTAAAAAGCGCTACAGAACAACTTGCAGCGCTTTTTCGTTTTGTAATCAGACCGATACATTCCTGTAACAATTGAAAGTTATACTATAGATTGTTATCAAATCAAACCACATGTTAAAGGAGAAAAGACGTTTCATGAAGAAAAAGAACCTGTTGATGACTGCTTTGGCAACTCTGAGTGCATCTGGCGCCCTTTTAACTACTGGGGCCAGCGCTTTGGCTGACAGCTACACTGTTGTTAAGAACGATACCCTGTGGGGCCTGTCAAAGAAGTACGGCGTTTCAGTAAGTGACTTGAAGAAGGCTAACGGCGTTTCCGGCCACTTGATCTACGTGGGCCAGAAGCTGCAAATCCCAACTAAGTCAAACAAGGCAACCAAGACTGCTAAGACTAGCACTTCAACCAGTACCGTTGACACTACTTCAACGACCCACACGGTCGTAAAGGGTGACACTTTGTGGAGTTTGGCTAAGAAGTACGGCGTTTCAGTAAGTACTTTGATGAAGGCCAACAACTTGTCAAGCAGCACCATCTTGATCGGCCAAAGTTTAAACTTGCGGGCTGGCATGACTGCTTACGGGGTAAACGGCGTAACTACTGGCTCAAGCTCAACTGCAGCAAGCACTAACACTGCTTCATCAACCAGCACGACTGCTTCCAGCCAAGCGCCAAAGGCCAAGAAGAGCACTACTACTAACACTAGCAGCAATTCCAACACCAGCACTAGTGCCAACACTCAAAGCCAGTCAACTGCATCTAACAGCAGTGCGTCCACTACGACCAACACTAATACTGCAGCATCAAATGCTAACACTACTTCAAGCACTAACACTGCAGCAAGCAGCAGTCAAGCAGTCAGCCAGGCACCAACTGCTTCAACCTCAACTGCAACTACAACTGCCTCAGCCAGTGGCAGCGCGATTACTTCATACGCGTTGACCTTCCTGGGCGTGCCTTACGTTTGGGGCGGGACCACGCCAAGCGGCTTTGACTGCTCCGGCTTGGTACAATACGTTTACAGCCACTTCGGCATCAACCTGGGCCGGACTACTTACACCCAGCAATACGCCGGCACTAAGATCAGCGTGGCCAGCGCCCAAGCTGGTGACCTCTACTTCTGGGGTTCATACGGCTCAGCCTACCACGTAGCCATCGCCTTGGGCGGCGGCCAATACGTCATGGCTCCAGCCCCAGGCCAAAACGTGATGACTGGCAGCGTGTCATCATACACGCCAAGCTTTGCCGTTCGCGTTTTAGGCTAAAAATTTCCCATCGATATCAAACAGTTTAAGCAGCGTCAGCCAGCCAGCTGGCGCTGTCTTCTTTTGCCTGGCTATAATTAAAGGTGTACTATTTTATTTATAATCGCTTTATTTAGAAAAAATGTGTAGTCTTTAACAAGTTTTTGTGTATATAATTGTTTTGAAAATAAAAAATTGCTGATTTTTATGAGGCGGGAAGAATTAAAAAGAAAATTGTTTTTGTTTTACAGCTGATTGCTAATGGCTATTTTGCTACCTAGCCTTTGCGCTTGATTGTAGACAATTCTCCCAAGTGGCGCTTGTCCGGACCAGCCAATGGCTTTTTGGGCTTCATGGACCGGGTGGCCAAAAGTGTTTCCTGGCCGCTCTTCCTGGCCTACCTGCTTTTGCTAGTGATGATCGTGGTCGCCACTCTTAGGACTTACTTCTTTGAATTCAAGCAAGACAAGGTAAAACAAGCTTGGCAGAAGGTTGTCTGGTTTTTGCAGCTGATCATTAATGAGTTAGCTTGCCTGGGCTTGGCCTCGTCACTGACTATGCAGGTTTACGATAGTCAGCAAACATGGACAATTATTTTTGACCTGTTCATGCTGTTTATCGTAGTTATTTTTGCTTTTGCCTTGACGGAAAAATTTACTAATCGCGGGGGAAAAAACTAAATCGCAAACAGAAAAAAGCAGCCGTGAGGCTGCTTTTTGCGTGTAATTAAATTTGCGGGCCACGGAAGTTGGCTAAGAACTTTTGGGTCTTTTCGCTTTGCGGATGGTTGAAGATTTCATCCGGGCTGCCTTGCTCAGCCACGTAACCGTCGCTCATGAAGAGGACCTGGTCGGAAACTTCCTTGGCGAAGGCCATTTCGTGGGTAACCACGATCATGGTCAAACCAGTCTTGGCCAGCTTCTTCATGGTTTCCAAAACTTCCCCGACCATTTCTGGGTCAAGGGCACTGGTCGGTTCGTCAAAGAGGAGGATTTCCGGGTTCATGGAGATGGCTCTGGCAATCGCTACTCTCTGCTTCTGCCCACCGGACAATTGACGGGGCTTAGCGTCGACGTAGGGATCCATCCCAACGGTCTTCAGGTTCTCCAGGGCAATCTTCTTGGCTTCTGCCTTTGACCGCTTCAGAACCAGTTCCTGGCCGATCATGCAGTTTTGCAAGACGTTCTTGTTTTCAAAAAGCTCAAACTGCTGGAAAACCATGCCGACCTTGGACCGGTAGCGGGGGATGTTGTATTTTTCATCCAGGATGTTCTGGTCATGGAAAAGAATTTCCCCGCCAGTTGTATCTTCCAGCAAGTTGATGCAGCGGAGCATGGTTGACTTACCACCACCGGAAGGACCGATGACCGTCATAACCTTGCCCTTGTGGACTTCAAAGGAAATATCCTTCAAAACTTGGTGTTCACCGTAAGCCTTTTGCAGGTGCTGAACGTTTAAAATAATTTCATTATCCTTGTAATCAGCCATTTTTTACTTGTCTCCTTCCTGCTTGCCGACTTGAACTTGGTTGGCCATCATGTTGTAGTTTTCAGGACCTTCGATGTGCTTTTCAATCAAGTTGAAGATCCGGGTGATCGTAAAGGTCAAGAAGAGGTAGATGACCGAGATGACCAGGTAGGTTTGGAAGAACTGGAAGCTCTGGCTGGCAATCGTTGAACCAACGAAGAACAGTTCTGATACTGAGATGATGCTCAATACGGAAGTGTCTTTGATGTTGACGATAAATTCGTTGGTGATTGACGGCAGGCAGTTCCGGATAGCCTGTGGCAGGATGATGTGCCACATTCTCTGGTTGTGGGTCATCCCCAAAGCACTGGCGGCTTCAAACTGCCCCTTCGGCGTGGAGATGATCCCCCCGCGGATAACTTCGGCCAGGTAGGCCCCGGTGTTGATGGAGACGATGATCAAAGCGGCAACCATTCTGTTCAGGTTGATGTGCCAGAACTGGGCGATCCCGTAGTAGATAACCGCGGCTTGTACCATCATTGGCGTGCCACGGAAGACTTCAACGTAGACGGATAAGAGCCACTTGCAGAAGGCTAACAGGCCCTTTTTGAACTTGTTCTTTGGTTCTGGAATAGTCCGGACGATGCCGACCAGCAAACCGATGAAGAAACCGGCGATGGTGCCGACCAGGGAGATCAAGAGAGTCATCCCGATCCCTTCCAGGATCATCTGCCCGTAGTTCTTCAGCATGGAAACCAGCCAGTTTTCCTTCTTGGTGCTGGTCTGCGGCTGCTGCTGCACGGCTTCCTTCATCAGCTTGTTTCTTTCTGAAGTGGAAATGCCGGCCAAAACCTTGTTAACCTGGCTGAGCAGCTGGTCGTTGCCTTTCTTAACCCCGATGGAAACTTCCGCGTCAGAAGAGGAGACCTTGAAGCCCTTCATCTTAGACAGGTTGACCCCGGTAATGTTGGAGTCCATCATCTGGAAGGAAGTCAGTTCCGTGTCTTCAGCCACGTAGCCGTCGATCGTGCCGGCTTCCAGGGATTCCCGCATGGCGGCAAAGTCCTTGGAGGCTGGTTCCCGCTTGGCCCCTGGCAGCTGCTTGATCAGGTCGTAGTGCAGGGTCCCTTGCTGGGCAGTCAGCTTGGCCCCCTTGAAGTTAGTTAGGTACTTGGCCTTGGCGTACTTGCTCTGCTTGTTGACGATAACCACGAAGTTGGTGGTCCGGTATGGGCTGGTAAAGTTGATGGCCTTCCGTCTTTCCGCCGTCGGGCTCATCCCGGCAATGATCAAGTCGATCTTGCCACTGGTCAGGGCTGGCAAAAGCCCGTCCCATTGGGTCTTTTCCACGATAACCTTCTTGCCCAGCTTCTTAGCGATGATCTTGGCGATCTTGACGTCGTAACCATTGGCGTAAGAGCTGGTCCCGTCGATCTTGACCGCGCCATTGGCGGACGTGGTCTGGGTCCAGTTGTATGGAGCGTAGTTGGCTTCCATACCAATCTTCAAGGTGCCGCTGGCTTGCGCCAGCTGGCTCCAACTGACAGCTAAGACAAGCGTCATGACCGCCGCCATTAAGGCGCTAATCCAGCTGCTGTGCTTCTTCATCTGAATAAACCTCCGATATGTTTTTAGTAGTTATGAAATACAATAAAAAGCGGCAAAAAAGCCCCACTGCGGTATACAATGAGGCTTGCTTTGATTCTGTAAAATTCAGTATGAATACCAAAAATTATAGCGCTCCCTAGAAAACTAGGACAGTCTGCAGAATCTTCTCCTGCAGCCCAACCAACAGCGCGCACGACCCCACTGCTGATTTCGGCGATATCCCTTAATAACAAGGCTCAACACTGTCAGTGAGCTCCCCTTGTGTTTGTGAACGATCGCGACCTCTATTGTATTGGATAATTTTCAACTACATTTAGGCTAAATTACTTTTAAGAAAAAGTCAAGAAAAAATTAGTTTTCTGAATTTTTGTGATTGCCCTTTTCTTATTTACATCCAGCCGTGATCATCCGCCCAGTCCCGTTTCTTCATGCCAGAGACGTAGGGGTTGCCGGCCACATAATAGCGCAGAGGCGCCTGGGCCCAGGCCGGGTCAGCCTGGACGATCCCGATTCTGGGCGAAGCAATGATTTCTTTAGCCGGCTTTTTCTCAGTCAAGTCAATAACGAAAGGGGAGTCCGCCAAAGGGGCCAGGTCCCAGTTTCTTGACTTGATCCCCATGGCCTGCATTAATTTGGCCGGTCCATTGGTCAAAAGGACCCCGTCTTTGCCGCCCCGGTTTTTAAGCATTTGGTCTAGGCCCCAGACCGGCTCAATGGCCCGAATTAAGACCCCTTGGGGGTTGCCTTCTTCCTGGCAGGCGATGTCAAAAAAGACGTACTGCCGCTGGGAGTAGATGTAGATGGTCCCGCCGGCCCGCCACAGGCCCTCGTTAGCCTGGCTTCTTCTGCCCCCGTAGGAGTGGGCGGCCCGGTCGTATATGCCCAGGTAGGCTTCGGCCTCAACGATATAGCCGCCAATTTTTTTCCCGCCGGCTTGATAATAAAAGGGGCGGCCGATCAAATCCCGGCATATCTCGCTGGTGGGCCGGCCGGTGAAAAAATTCCTGTAGTCCATTGCTTAATTAATCTTTCTAACTAAAATAGGGAATGTAGTAAAAGCTGTAATAAAAACTGTTTTTAAGAGAAAGCGTGCGCCTATGTCAACGATCAAAACTGTCCGTATCTACGCCAAAGACCAGCCCGCCGGCTACCGGATCTTAGTCGACCGGCTCTGGCCCCGGGGAATCAAAAAAGAAGCCGCCAATTTAGACGAGTGGAAGAAAGAGCTGGCTCCCAGCCGGGACTTGCGGACCTGGTTTAAGCATGACCCGGCCCGGTACCCGGACTTCCGCCAAGATTACCTGGAAGAATTGGCAGACAATCCGGAATGGCCGCCTTTCGTGGAGCATTTGCAAGAGCTTTTGCAAAAAGGGGACGTCCTCTTTTTGTACGGGGCTAAAGATGAAGAACACAACCAGGCCGTAGTTTTAAAGGAGGCAGCTGAGGAAGCTCTGGCTAAACTTGCTTAAAGACCTCCAAGGCGTCACCGGTCAGCTGCTTGATCCCTTGTGCCGGGATCTCAGTCAAGTTGACGGCCCAGATTTTGGCGTCTTTTGCCGCGTAGCCTAAGAGACCGGCGAAGGGGTAGACAACGAAGCTGGTGCCGACGATCACGACCAGGTCGCTTTGCCGCATTTCCAGGATGGACTGGTTGACATTGGCCGGGTTGATGCCTTCCCCGTAAAGGACGATGCCGGGCCGGATGATCCCGCCGCACTCGTGCTTGTAGCCCTTGGCGTAGTCCTCATAGCTGACCTTTTGCTTGCACTTGGAGCAGTAGATGTCGTAGAGGTTGCCGTGAAATTCGGTCACGTGCTGGTTGCCGGCCTGCCGGTCCAGGGTGTCGATGTTCTGGGTGATGAGGGCCCCTTTTTCATTGCAGATGGTCGCGATCTTTTCGTGGATCATATTTGGCTTGGCGTCCGGGAAGTACATGTTTTGCATGACGAAGTCATAAAAAAGCTGAGGCCGGTCATAAAGGGTCTCCTCGCTCAAGATGACTTCCGGGGGCTCGCTGACCCCGTTGTAGATGCCAGTCTTAGACCGGTAGTCGGGGATGCCGGAGTGGGTTGACACGCCTGCCCCGGTCAAAAAGACAGGGTGCTTGGCCTTTTTTAAGTCTGCTTTAAATTCCGCAAGTTTTGCTTGGTCCATTTTTTGCCTCTTTCTTAAAAAACGGCTGATACCTTTTGATTTCATTATAAGCGCTTGGTTTGCTATAATTAAGCTACTAGTTGCAGAAGATATTATATTTGAGGTAATCCATGGACACGTTATTTTACTTGGTCGCCGACACCGTGCTGGCGGCCTATGCCGGCTACAGCTGGTACAGCCAGGCCACGGTGATCCTGCGGGCCCGCTGGCGGATGACGGCGGTGGTCATGCCAATCCTATTGGTCTGGCTGGGGGCCAGCTGGGGCTACCTGGACCTGGGAACTCCCGGCTTCATCGTCTTCCTAGCCCTCTTCATTTTGACGGGGATCCTGGAAGCCACGTCGGGCTTTGCTGACAAGCGGGTGGTTTTGAGCGGCTACTTCCGCCGGACTTTGAAATACAGCGAAATCAGCCAGGTGATCCTGACCGCGGCGCCGCCGGAAGTGGGCGACCTGTCGATCGCGGCCCTGGAAACCAGCCGCCACCAAATCTACTACCTCCGCTTCAACAAGCAGGCCAGCGATGTGGTCTCTTTCTTGATGCAGCGCCTGGAACGCGGGGTAAATATTGACGTAAGAAAAATGGGTTAGTCGAGTGACTAACCCATTTTTATCTGCTCTAAATTTCTGTTTTCTTGTTTTATTTTCTCTTGTTCTTTTTTACAAAATCGGGGACAGGAGGCGGGAGAAGTTCTGCAGGAACCGCAGCCAGTGGGACTGCTTCTTGATCATCTCCGGCGTGAGGAGGGTCGACTGCTCCATGTCCTTTTCAAACTGGTCGGACATCTCCTTGTTAAAGGCCCGGTCGTAGACGAAGACATTATCTTCAAAGTTCAAGTCATAAGACCGGTAGTCCTGGTTGACGCTGCCGACAGTCGCGTACTTGTCGTCGACGATAATGGTCTTGGCGTGCATGAAGCCGTTGTTGTAGGTGTAGACCTTGACCCCGATCTTGACCAGCTGGTTGGCGTACCACTGGGTTGCCCGGTAGATGAAGGGGTGGTCCGGCATGCAGGGGATCATGATCCGCAGGTCAACTCCCGAGCTGGCCAGGATCTGCCAGGCGGCAATCATGGCCTCATCTGGAATCAAGTAAGGAGTCTGGATCCAGACCCGCTTTCTGGCTAGCATCATCAAGCGGACTAGGCCGTTTCGCATGTAAGGCTCGTCGTTGTCGGGGCCGTCAGAAACAACCTGTACGGCCATGTCGCCCTTGGAGATGTCGTTTTCATCCAGGTCAGGAAAGAGCTTTTCGTCAAAGCTGATCAGTTCTTCTTCCTTGACGGCGGAAGCGTTCCAGTCCATCACGAATCTTTCCTGCAAAAGCAGGGAGGCTGACCCGACCAGGCGGAGGTGGGTGTCCCGCCAGTAGCCGAATTTTTTCTTCCTGCCCAGGTACTGGTCGCCGACATTGAAGCCTCCGGTCCAGGAGGTAACCCCGTCGATGACCACGATCTTCCGGTGGAGGTGGTAGTTGATCCGGTTCCGGGAAATCATGTTTCTTGAGGTGATGAAGGGCAAAACGTCGCCGCCGGCTTCAGTCAGCTGGTTGAACCAGCTCTTGGAGGCTCCGAATGACCCCCAGGCATCGTAGAGGACCCGGACCTGGACCCCCTCCTTGGCTTTTTGGATCAAAAGCTTGAGGAATTCGTTGCCGATGGCGTCGTTATAGATAGTGTAGTATTCGACGTTGATGCTGGACTTGGCCTGGCGGATATCGGCGAAAAGGTCCCGGAACTTGTCATGCCCGTCGGTGTAAAGCTTGATCTTGTTGTTTTTGGTAATGGGCGACTCTTGGTCCTTGTCCAGGTACTTGATCAAGATGTGGGCGCTGGGGGAGGTGTCGTTTTGGTCAATTTTTGCCGGGGCCTCGGTGATCATTTTTTGCACGTTGGAGAGGCCGATGTGCTTTTGCCGGTTGATGGCAAAAAGGTTTTCCTGGGAAATCCCCCGGCCGACGAAGCCGTAGATGATGAAGCCGACTACGGGCAGGATGATCAAGACGATCAGCCAAGCCCAGGAGGTGGCCACGGACCGCTTTCTGTGGAAGACGGTCCAGAGGGCCAGGATGGCGTTGGCGAAGAAGATGATGTGCCAAATATCGATCCAAGAGATGGCAGTCACTTTAAAGTCCTTTCTTGATTTTATCTAAGCCTAAAAAACTGTTCAGGATGCCGATGACGAAGGGCTCGTCATGCATCTGCGAGTGCTCGGCGTTGTCGCCGCGGACCTCGACTTCCTGGTAGTAGACCGCGTCCGGGGCCAGGATATAGCGGATGCTTTTGGCGGAAACCACGGAGATAAAGCGGTCGGAATTGGTCGTGTCCAGGACGTTGCCGTAGATGTTCAAAACCCGGATGCTGGGGCTGAAGTCCCGCCGGTGGCGGAGCATGTAGGAATAGTGCGGGGTCATCATGCTGGGCCGGCCACTTTCCGTCAGGCGGTTGACATTGGGGATGTCGCCCAGGTACATGACTCCGTTGAAGGGGCCGGCGATCAAAGCGCAGCTGGCCAGGTGGGGGAAGTTTTTCCGCTTGGCATAGCGCATTTCTGTAGCGACCACGCAGGGCGAGCCCAGGGAGTGGGCCACGGCGCTGTAGCGCGTAAAGACGTATTTTTTGCTCAGAAAAGGCAGGATGAAGCTGAGATAGTAGTTGATGGCCTGGTAGCCGGCAATCCGGTCCTTGAAGGCCAGCTGGATGATGGGCTGCTTGTCGCCGGTATAGCATCCGGTCAGCTTGATCCGGCCGGTTAAGTCAGCCTCGACTTTCAAAAAGCGGGTGTCCCCTTTTTGCTTGAGGGCGTCTTCAACCATCACCCTGGTGGTGTAGTCCCCGCCGCGGAAGCCATGGACGTAGATGATCGGAACCTGGTCAGAGCCGCTGGCCTGGTTTTCAGCCAGGTCGCTGACCCGCTTGCCCCGCAGCTTCAGAAAGATCCGGAAAGGCGGAAAGGTTGCCAGGATGCCCAAGAAGAACATCATGGCCAGGGAGTGGTCCCGGGGATCGGGATTTTTGCCGCGCTTTTTTTCAGTTTCTTCAGCATACTTTTTAGAATTAAAAAAGAGCACAGTCGCCCCCCTTTTCTCTGATACAATTGCTTTGTAAATATCATACCATTTTAGCAGAAGAGAGGGAGTAGATGAAAGTTTATGTTGTTAAAAAAGGCTACCGGCCAGGAATCTACCACAGCTGGCCTGAGGCCGAAGAGCAGGTCAAGGGCTTTCCCGGGGCAGAATACAAGTCCTTCAGCAATATAATGGAGGCCCTGGACTATCAGCAGATGGACCCGGAAGATGCCCTCAAGGCCTTGCAGGGGGCAGAGGACAAGCTGCAGGCCGCGATCGCCAAGGTCAGACAGGGCGGAAGCAAGAAAAAGCAGGCTGAAAACAAAAAAGAATTTGCGGCAAGTTCGAAGTATGCCGCCCACATTTTTACCGACGGGGGCTGCCGGAACAATGGGACCCACAAGGGCGGGCATGTGCAGGCAGACGACAAGGCAGCCTGGGCTTATTTGATTGAATACGGCGGCCAGAAGCTGTCCGCCAGCGGCGGCCGTTTTGGGGCCACCAACAACGAAATGGAAATGACCGCTTTTTTGGAAAGCCTGAAGAAGCTGGAAGAACTGGGCTTAAATGACCAGCCCCTCTTGTTCTCTTTAGACTCCCAGTATGTCATCAAGGCCGTCAGCGACAATGACCAGGGTCCGGCCTGGATCAAGGGCTGGCAGAGACGGGGCTGGAAGAAGGCGGACGGGTCACCCGTTGCCAACCGCGAGCTCTGGCAGGAGATTGCCAAGGAAATGGCCAAGTTTGCCAAGCCGGAATTTGAATGGGTCAAGGGGCACGCCAATAGTGCCGGCAACAATTTTGTCGACGGCCTGCTCAACAAGTATATGGACCAGATGTAAGGCAGAGACAGAGAAAGCCCGCGCTTGGCGCGGGCTTTTTGCATGAATATTTGACTTTTCAGATATCGTCCAGCTTCAATTGCTTCATTACTTGCTAAAACTGGAGAAGAGGCTGGTAAAGAAGTTGACGATGGCGTCCCAGAGCTTCTGCAGGGCGTTGCGGTTTTCGCTGGTGTTCAGCTTGGCAAAGATCCCCTTGGCGCTCTTCTGGATGGCGCTCATGGCCTGGCTGGCCTGCTGCTTGAAAGAAGAGGAGTTGAGGGCGCCGGAGTCCCGGATCTCAACCAGGATGTTGACGATCTGCTGCTTCTGTTCGTTGGTGATCACGTTGGTCAGATTGTTGTTTTCGATCTGGTTGTTGACGATCGTGATGATCTGGTTCTTGGTGATGTTTGAGCCTTTTTGGGCCATTTCCTTCTTGGCCCCGGCCACGGCATTGTTGAGCTGGGCGTCAGAGTAGCCGTCCTTGCCCTTGTTTTCCTTGGTGATCCCGCTTAAGGTATTCAATTCGTCTTGGGCCGCGGTGATCTGCTTCTGGTTCAGCTTCTCCCCGCTCTTGGCGTAGGCCTTGTAGATCCCGGCCAGAGCGCCGGAACCATCGATCGGGATCGCGGAAGTGACGTAGATGTTGGCGTCAGTGATCCCGGCCGTTACCGCCGCGTTTCGGTACTGGTTGGCGGTGATGGTAGTGATGTTGTTTTGCCCGTTGTAGTTGAGGATGCGGACATTGATCCCGCTGCCGGAGCTGGTTTTTTCAATGGCAGCACTGGACCAGACCCCGGAAGAAGAGGTAAAGGAGCTGCCGGACGGGTTCAGGTAGGTAACCAGGTCGCTGCCCGTTACTGTCAAGGTGTTGTAACTGCTGGAGTCGCTGAGGGCCCCCTTTAAAACGTCTAGGGTGCCTTGCTTCTGGCTGGCAGTTAATGACGTCCCCAGGGTAATAACTGGGGTGGTGTCTTTGGCGGCAGAGACCCTGCCAGCCGTCAAGCCCAGGCCCAGGAAGAGGGCGCAGGCCGTAATGATTTTCTTGATTTTCGTGTTCATTTTGATAAGTCTCCTTGCTTTCTGTTTTCATGCTCCGCCTATAATTATACTAGAGTTTGTTTTGGGGGTATCTCCCTTAGCAAAAATTTAAGCAGGCCCCGGCTGGCGGCAGATTCCTGGCGAAGATGATATAATGAAAAGGATAGATTTGGAGAGGGGGGGATGCGGCTTTGCGAGCGAATGCCGACTTGAAGCTGACGGTCATCATGACTGTTTACAACCAAGAGAAATACCTGGCCAGAGCCTTGGACTATTTGCTTGAGCAGAAGAACCAGCAGTTCAAGCTGCTGGTCATTGACGACGGCTCGACTGACTCAACCGCGGAAATCGCGGCCAGCTACCAGGACCGCTTCCAAGCCTTCGACCTGGTCAGCAAGGCCAATGAAGGGGTGGCCGCTGCCCGGAACTTAGGCCTGGACATGGTTGATACTCCGTATTTTATTTTTCACGATGGAGACGACTGGGTTGAGCCAGACTACACGGACTACTTTATCAAGGCTTTTGACCGTCACCCGGACGATGACATGGTAACCTGCGGCTATTATGTCGACCAGGCAGGGAAGCCGTCCGTGCCGATTACTAAACCGGTTGAGGGGGAATTGACCCGGCTTGAGGCCGTGTTAAAGGTCTTGGGCAGTGCCCATTCGCCGGTTAAGGGCTATACCTGGAACAAGTGCTACAAGACCCAGCTGGTCCGCTGCCTGCACCTGCGTTTTAACGAGGACCTGGACTTGATGGAAGACCAGGTTTTCAATATTGACTATCTGATGCAGACGGAAGGCTGCTACTACAGCTCCGTGCCGCTCTACCACTACTGGCAAAGAACCGACAGCGCGGTGCACACGGTCAGCTGGGACCACTTCTGGAGCATCGTGGGGGCCAATATTTCGATTTACAAGAGCATTTTTTCTCACTTGTGGCAGAAAGTCCTCAGCAAGCGGCCGCAAACCCAGGAATATTATGTAAGGGAAAGGATCAAAGATGATCATCAAAGTTAATGGAGTCGATCTTTACTACCAAAAGCTCGGTCAGGGCCAGCCCCTGATCCTGCTGCACGGCCACCACTTGGACGGTGGAATGTACAGCAAGGTGATCGCGCCTTTGTCACTGTATTACACGGTCTATACCCTGGACATGCGGGGGCACGGCTTAAGCGGCGGCGACGGGGCTGAGCACTACCAGACTGAAGTGGAAGACCTGGCTGTCTTCATCAAGGAGCTGGGACTGGAGCAGCCTTACGTCTTTGGCTATGACTCCGGCGGTCTGGTGACCCTGATGCTGGCCAGCCAGCAGCCCGATATCCTGGGCAAGGCGGTCGTGGCCGGGGTCTTCATCGACGGCCGGGGGATCCACAAGTACCACTACTTGACTGAAGGGGTCCGGCGCTTTCTCCGCTTTGACCGCGACAGCCGGGTGGAACTTACCGAATCCTACATGGAGCCGGAAAGCCTGGAGCAGATCCAGATTCCCGTTCTCTGCGTGGTCGGGGAAAATGACTGGGTCAAAGTCGAACATGTCCGCTGGTACAGCAGTTTGATTCCAAATGGCCGCCTGGCCTTGATGCCGCGGCAGACCCACGATTCCTACGTGGTAGACAGCTTGAAGATTTTAGACTTGATCAAAGATTTTTGCAAGGAATAATGAGAAAAAGGCCGATCAAAGCCGAACTTTTGCTATAATGTTACTGTAGATACAATAGATTCTGTTAATGAGAGTGTTTCTAAGGGGCTCATGATGACATCAATTACAAAAGAAGAAATTCATAAGTTGCTCAACCCGATGAAGGTGATCGGGCTCGGCGGCAATCCGCAATTGAACGAAAAGGTAGCCAGCACGCTGGGCGTTCCTTTGATCGAAACGACGGTTCACCACTTCAGCGACGGTGAAATCCAGGTCAACATCGCGGAAAGCGTCCGGGGCTGTGACGTCTTCGTCATCCAGTCAATTCAAGATCCGGTCAATGAAAACTTCATGGAACTGGAAATTGTCCTGGATGCCCTCCACCGGGCTTCAGCCCACACGGTTAACTGCGTGATCCCGTACCTGGCCTACTCTCGTTCCGACACCAAGACCCGGTCTCGGGAACCAATCACGGCCAAGCTGATTGCCAACCTGCTCCAGCTGACTGGGATCGACCGGGTATTGACCATCGACTTGCACGCTTCCCAAATCCAGGGCTTCTACAACGTGCCGGTTGACCACCTGCACGCGATGCCGCTTTTGGCCCAATACTTCCTGGACAACGGGATCGCGGTTAAGGATGACGACGACGTGGTCGTTGTTTCACCAGACCACAGCGGGACCAAGTTGGCCCGGGTCTTCGGCCAGTACTTCAACGCGCCGATCGCCATTGTTGACCAGCGCGGGGCCCGCTACGATGACAGCGTCCACGGCATGATCGGTGACGTTAAGGGCAAGAAGTGCATCATCGTTGACGACTTGATCGACACTGGCACCCGCCTGGCTTCATCGACCCGGTCAGTCTTCGCTGCCGGCGCGACCAAGGTTTACGCGGCTGCTACTCACGCCTTGCTTTCACAAGACGCGATCAAGATCTTGAATGGCTTGCCGCTGGAACAAATTGTGGTTACGGATACCATCAAGCATGAAAAGTATCCTGACCGGATGGTCCGGATCTCAGTTGACCGCTTGTTGGCCAAGGGGATTGACCATATTTACAACGATCGCTCAATTCACGATATTTTTGATGAACAAAACCGCTTCACCAAAGACTAAGGCGCGATAAACCGGGAGACCGCTAGCGGTCTCCTGTTTTTGTTTATTTTGTTTTTTGGAATGTGACTTAATAAAACAATAAAAATAACAGATTTGGGTAAAAGCGAGTGTTATTGCTGTAATTAGGCAAGGAAATCTTGCTATAATTTTATTAACCTTCACAGAGAGGATGAGATGATTGATGGCAAGAAGAAAGAACATGCAGAGACGGCGGGAGATCTTGGACAACACCTTCCGTTTGATCAGAGCCAATGGCTTTGACCATGTTTCCTTGCAGATGATCGCGGAGAATTCAGGAATTTCCAAGTCTCTGCTGCAGTCTTACTACCCCCACAAGGCAAGACTGATGACTGACATTGTCAGAAACCTGTTCAATACTATGTGGGACCAGGTAGAAATAAACTATCACGCGCCAAAGAAGAACCCCTTCACCCGGGTGGACGCTTTAATCTACACGATCGCGACTTTGGGGATGACGGACAAGGGCCTGGACCGGGTAATTACGGAGGCCTTTACTGACCAGACTTCTTTGGACAACTGGAGCCGGATGCTGGACGAATGGATGAAGTCCCACAATGCTTTTTCCGAATACAGCAACTACCAGGAAATCCGGACCGGGATTGCCTTTATCATTACGGGGGTTGGCCGTTTGTATCGTGACCGGGAAAAGCACGGTCTTAACGCCGAACAAATGGCGGACTACTCAACCAGTTCCCTGATGTACGGCTTTTTGCACGCGGATCCTGCGGAAATCGACGCCGTATTGGAAGAAGGTCACGGGATCATTGACGACAGCAACATCGGTGAGGTCCACCACGCGATCGACACCATGTTTGACGAAGGCAAGGTAATTTACAGTTAGGAGCAAGCGCATGGCAGAAAGTTCCGGAACGCACAGACGAAGGAACAACTATGAAATCGTGGACAACGCGTTAGAATACAAGCGTCCCTTGGCCTTTATAGCTTTCTTATTGCTCAGTTTGCTGCTGGCCACGGGAACTTTCCTGAATCCTGCTTTTATGAAGGAGACCATCAAGACCGACAGCAACACGGTCGTGATCAGCCAGCAGGTCAACAGCCACTTCAACCGCCTGGCCACAATCGTCAACGGGTCCAGCGATGAAAAGAACTTGATCTCTGATGACCAGGCCAGGGAAGTTGCCGACTTGATCATCGACTACAAGTATGGCTGGCACTTTATCCATACCAGCAATCTGGACCTGGCTAAAGACATCAGGGCCGTGATCTTGAAGAAGGAGCAGACGGATACCGACCAGGTGACCGCTATCCGCAAGAAGCTGAAGAAGCAGAGCGATTCTTCAGTCTACATCGTCAGCAATGCCTTTGACCTGGCCACGGTCATGTTAGAGGCCAACTTGATCACGATCATCCGGATCGTCAACCTACTGGTGATCCTGCTCTGTCTGGTGGCCGTAGTCTCGATTTTGCGGGAGGCTTTTGCCAGTCACACCAAGCGGGCAGTGGTTCACGACATGACAGCCGGGCTGATGTGGACCGCCTTTTGGTTCATCCTGGTTTACGGGCTTTTGGCCATGGTGCCGATCTTTATGGACACTTCGGTGATTACCGTGGCGGACCTGGGCTACTGGCTGGAAATCGCCAGCGGGGTCTTCCTGGACTTCGTGATCGCCGGCGTTATTTTATACGTGGTCAGTGCCATTCCATGGCAGGCGACTTCAAGATAGTAAAAAGGCAAAGCCGTTGGGCTTTGCCTTTTTAGTTTGCTATTTAAGGATGGTGATCTGCTTGCCTTTGGCGGCGATGTAGCCATCCTTTTTTAATTTGGAGAACTCCCGGCTGAGAGTTTCAGGGGTGATGCCCAGCAGGCTGGCCAGGTCCTTCTTCTTCAAGGGAAGGGTGAAGGTGGCGGAGCCGGCTTCGTCAGCGTAGTCTTTCAAGCTGGCGTAGAGGCGGGGGCCAGCTTCCAGGCTGTTGCGGCGCATGGCGTTCTTTTGCGCGCTGACCAGGCGCTGGCCGAATTCATTTAAGAGGTGCAGGGAAAGCTCCGGGGACTTGAGCAGAAGGTCCTGGAAGTCGGAATAGTTGATGGAGCAGGCCGTGCTGTCTTCCAGGGCTTCGATGAAGAGGTCATCGTTTTCCGTGTCAAAGAGGTTTTCCTCCCCGTTGATGTCGCCCTCCTGCATCAAGCTGAGGACCTGCTCATGGCCGTCGGGGCTGAGGCTGTAGACCTTGGCCCGGCCTGAGTCCAGGGACATGACTGACAGGCGGCCGTCGCCCGGGGCGTGGATCAAGCTCCCTTTTTTAAAAAACTGCTGGTGGGTCGAAATGTGAACCAAGTCCTGGCGCAGGTCCAGGGGGAGGTTCTTAAAAATCGGCACGTGGCTGATACAATTTAACTCGTCGTGTTGGTGCATGGTTGTCTGTTTTGCTTTAACTTATACTTTTACTTGTTTACTTCTTCTTGCTAGATTTCTTATTAGACTTTTTGGCAGCTTTCTTACTGGTCTTTTTAGATTTAGCCTTAGCTTTCTTACTAGATTTTTTTCTAGACTTCTTACTAGACTTTTTCGCGGACTTTTTACTAGACTTCTTGCTAGATTTCTTACTAGTCTTCTTACTAGTTTTCTTTGTCTTGCTGGTCTTCTTGACTGCCTTGGCATTGGTGATCTTCTTACTCTTGACGGTGGAGATGTTCTTGCCGACCTTGTAGAGGTACTTGGCCAGGCCCTTGTTTTGCAGGTCCTTCTGGCTGACCTTGTTCTTGCTCTGGGTGCTGGAAGAGGAGACCTTGCTTGAATAAGTCTGGCTGCTGCTCTGCTTGAAGAGCTTGAAGCTGTAAGTGGCCAGGTTACCGGCTCTGACCGTGTACTTGTGGCCGGCCGTCAGCTGCAGCTTGCTTGGGTAGTAGGTGATCACGGTCTGGAAGTTGCCAAAGCCGTACTCGCTGTAGTTGGCCACTTGGCTGGCGGTGACCGTCTTGCCGGTGTCATCGTCAGTAACGGTGATCTTCGGGGTTGAGGTCACGACCTTGTTTGAAAAGTATAAAGACCAGGCGATGTTTTGTCCATTTAAAAGCTCCAGGGGGAAGACCCCGGCATTTGGATAGGCTACCATTTCCCGGCTGGCAGTTCTTGCGCTGTCGCCCACATTCAAGACCTGGTTGACTGAGTAGCGGTAGCCGTTGGTCCCGTAAGCTGCCCCGACTGAAATCTTGCTTAAGCGGGTGGAAAGCAGCCAGGCCCGGTGGCCGGTGTCAGAACCCGACAGATTATAGCGGTCGGTCAAGAGGTCGGTCACGACGTCCCCAGCCGTCTGCGGGCTGGCATTGAAGTTGAGGTTGGCCGAGTTGGAAACGTCCTGGGCCAAAAGCCAGTTCTTCTTGGAAATGTAGCTTGGCCGCTTCTCATTTGGCAGCCCGTGCTGGTTGACGAACGGGTTGGCATTAATGGCGGCCATGACGGCGGCCGTCGTCTGGGCATTCTTGTTGCCATGGCTTGTTGTCTTGACGGCAGTTAAGCCGAAGAGGTCACGGTAGTAGTTGATGTAGGCGACTTGCTCGTTGATGTAGCTAGACTTTAAGCTGCCCGCCTTGAACTTCTTCTTCAAGGAAGGCTTGCTGGCATAGATATTCTGCTGGGTGTAGACGGTCTTGCTCAAGGCCTGGTATTCTCTTTGAAAACGGAGCACCTCTGCCTGTTCCTGCGGCGTGAATTCTGCCGCCTGGACAGCCGTGGACCCTACTGCCAGAAGGATTACCGGCAGTAAAAGCAGTGCTGGCTTATGACGCATCTTTATCAACCCCTTTCTAGTTTATATTATAGCTGATTTTTTGCTTTTTTCGCCATTAAGCGCTTTCGCTAAAAAAACTTAAAATTTGCCTGGAAAGTGCGCCAAAAGCCCGAGTTTTCGGTATAATACAGATTGATAAAAGGAGACGAAACAATGACGAAAAAAACACAAGTTGGTTTGATTTTTGGTGGGAACTCCTCCGAATACGAAGTCTCAATCACTTCAGCCGGCAACATCTACAAGGCAATCGACAAGGACAAGTTTGACGTGCACCCGATCTGGATCACGAACTCCGGCTACGTGGCCAGTGAAGCTGATTCATACATGGTTCTGGAAGAGCCGGGCTACATGGTGGAAAAAAATGACAAGACGGCCAACCTTTCCAACTTGATCGAGCTGGCTTCCCGGCCGGAACTGGACGTGCTCTTCCCAATCGTCCACGGCAACCTGGGTGAAGACGGGGTCCTGCAGGGCCTCTTCCGCTTGATCGACAAGCCTTTCGTCGGGGTTGACGTTTTAGCGGCAGCCGTAACCATGGACAAGGAATTCACCAAGATCCTGGCCCAAAGAGCCGGCGTGCCGGTAGCCAAGTGGGTATCTATCAAGCGCTACGAATATGAGGACGCCAAGAACCAAAAGCTCAGCTACGACTGGGTCAGTGGCCAGCTGGGCACCAGCAACCTCTTCGTCAAGCCGTCCAACCAGGGTTCTTCCGTCGGCATCACTCACGTAACTGACGACAGCAACTACGCTGAAGCTTTGGCCGAAGCCTTCAAGTACGATGACAAGGTTTTGGTTGAAGAAGGGATCGTAGGCACTGAAGTTGAAACCGCCGTTTTGGGTAACGACCACCCGGTAGTTTCCGGGGTCGGCCGGATCATCAACGCCGACAATACTTGGTACAGCTACGAAAACAAGTACAGCACAGAATCAACCACGACCTTGCAGATTCCAGCCCAGATTCCGGCAGAAACCGCGGAAAAGGTCCAGGAAAACGCCTTGAAGATCTACCAGGTCACTGAGTGCAGCGGCATGGCCCGGGTTGACTCCATGCTTAGAGAAAGCGACGGGGAAGTCATCTTCAACGAATTGAACGCCCTGCCAGGCTTTACCAACATCAGCATGTACCCGAAGCTGTTTGAAGAAGCCGGGATTTCTTACCCAGACTTGATCACCCGCTTGATCAGGCTGGCTGAAGAGCGCTACGCCCACAAGAAGACTCTCCTGCACAAGCACGACTAAGAAAAAAGTACTTTGAAAATTTAGTTTTTTGCGAAAGAAAGTCAGAACATGAGTGAGAAAAGTGAGCAGATGAAGACCAGTGAAGCCGCCCAGGCCCTTGGGGTCAGCGAGAACACCCTGCGCAAGTATTCGCAGGCGGTGGAGAAGGCTGCTTCACCAGCTTACTTTCCCCGGGTCAAGAATACCCGCCGCTACCGGCCGGAAGACTTGACAGTTTTGAAGCAAATGCAGGACCTGGTCAAGGCAGGGCAGAAGGTCGACCAGGCGGCCCAGGAACTTTTTGCTGGTGAAAAGGAAGAAGCACCGGTCAAGACAGCCAGGGAAGACCAGCTGGAAGCTGCCCTGGCCGCCAAGGACCAGGAAATTGCTGAACTGAAAGAGCAGCTGGCCCAGCTGACAGCGGCTAAGGCAGCGGAAAAGCCGGAAGCTGCCCTTGAGCCAGCGGCTGATGTCCTGGACCTGCCGGATTTTGATGACGGCTTTTTAGAAGATGAGCCGGTCACTCCGGAGCAGAAAAGGGCCCAGGTCGTGGCTGACATGGCCAAGAGCGACCAGGAAGTTCACGAGGAATTGCTCAGCCGGGCCCAGGAGAACGCGGCCAAGGGGGCGCCAACCTACCGGACCCTGGCTGACATGCAGCTGGCGCCCAAGAAGACTCCCTGGTGGAAGAAGATTTTCAAATAATGGCGTGATTTGTTAAATTATACTTAAAAATCAAAGGGGACCGCGAAAGCGGTCCTTTTTTTGCTTAAAATAATAAGGGACTGACTGTCACTTAAAAATAAGCAAAAAATGGAAAGGCAAATGCAAAGAGGATGGAAACGAAAAAGCAGCGCATCCTGGCTGCCCTGGTCCTGCTGGCCCTGGGTCTGGGCCTGGCCGCGCTGACCTATTTTAAGACGACCGGCTACAAGAACCCGGTGGCGGTGATCACGGACACGAAGATCGAAGACCGCCTGCTGAAAAAAGAAACTGATATTTACGGCAATAAGGATGAAGAACGCCGGCAGTACCTGCACGTTCAAGTCTTGACCGGCAAGTACAAAGGGCAGACCTTTGAAACGGTCAACACCTACTACCCTTCCCAGCTGGTCACCCAGAAGTACCGGGCAGGCGAGCGGGTCTTCGTGACAGTGACTGACGGCAGCCTGGCCCTAGTTTCACCAAAAAGAGACTGGATCCTGGTCATGACCTTGGCTATTACCCTGGCCTTGATGGTGGCGGTAGTCGGCCGGCGGAGCTGGCACTTGATCGTTTCCATGGCTATCAGCTGGATCCTGTTTTACTGCTTGATCTTGTGGGACGTGGCGGTCAACGGGGCCGGGATCATCTGGATGTTCTCCCTGGCTGACATCGTCTTCTCCTTCTTCAGCCTGGCTATCGTGCAGGGGGTAAACAAAAAGATGCTGGTCACCTGGCTGGCAACCCTGCTCGGGGTCTTTGTCTCTTTTGCCCTCTGCTATGCCGTTATCAAACTGACCGGGGAGACCTACCTCAACTATGAAATGGGCGACTATGCCACCCAGGACACGCGGGGGATCTTCATGGCCCAGGCCCTGCTGGGGGTACTTGGGGCAGTTATGGACGAGGCGACGGACATCGTTTCCAGCTTGTATGAACTGATCCAGCACAAGCCCGAGATCACCGTTAAGGAGCTTTTGGCCAGCGGACGAACGATGGGGCAGGAGATCATGGGGCCTTTGATCAATGTTTTGGTCTTGATCTTCATTTCTGAAGCCCTGCCGGAAACAATCCTGTACTTCCGGGACAATAACACTATCGCGACGACTTTTAACTTCACCATGTCCTTAGGGGCGACGCAGAGCGCGGTTTCAGCAATCGGGATCGTTTTGACCATCGTTTTTGCCAGCCTCTGCAGCCTCCTCTTTTTAAAAAAGCCGCAGAAAGGGGGTAAGCAAGAATGAGCAGCCTTGGCGCTTTAATCATCGTTTTGGCCATCTTGATGACCATCATCGGCGGGGAAACCGGGATCCGCAGCTTCTTCAGCGTCTTGATCAACAGCCTCTTGCTGGTCCTGGTGGCCATGCTTATCTCCTGGGGCTTGAGCATTCCCATCATCACCTCGATTTTCGTGCCCCTCAAGCTGGCCACGATTATCTTCCTGGGCACCCATGACTATACCGTGGCTAAAAATTCCTTCTATGCCTCTTTGATCGTCTTATCCCTCGTCAGCGTCTTGATCTTAGGCATCCAATACCTGGCCCAAGCCGCCGGTTTGGGGCCGGAAGCCGGGGAAATCCTCCTGGGTCACTCCCAGATGCCGGGGATCAGCTACGGGCAGATCGCCGTTACCGTGGCCATTTTCTCCGCCCTTGGGGCGGTGGCGGAAGCCGCAGTGTCGATGAGTTCGGGGATTTTGGAACTGAAGAAGGCCAAGCCGGATATTACGGAAGAGCAGCTGATGAAGAGCGGGGCAGCCATCGGCTACGACGTTTTGGGCACGGCCATGAACACCATCATTTACGGGATGTTTGGCAGCTTTTTGTCCCTCTTTTTATGGTATTACCGGCTCCACTATTCCTTTAGTGAGGTAATTAATGATAAACTTTTTGTAAACGAAGCACTGATCATCATGTATTCTCTGCTCGGTGTGCTGCTGACGGTTCCTTTGGCGACCTTTTTGCTGGCCAAGGGGATGAGCCGGCAAAGTGAGGCAAAAAATGGAAACGAAAAAACTAGAGATCAAGAACTTTAACGGCCGGACCTACCAGCTGCAGACCTACACGGTTAAAAGCGGCCACGCTCCCTTAAACAAGCTCCGCCCCCTGGCCATCGTCGTGCCGGGCGGCTCCTTCACCCACCTCTCCGTCAAGGAAGGTGAGCCGGTGGCCCTGGCCTATGTCAGCCGGGGCTTCAACGCCTGCGTGGTCAGCTACAATCTTTTGCAAGATGAAGGGATGATCTATCCTGATGCCGGCCTGGACGTTCTCAGCACGGTCAACTACTACCGCGAACGCGCTGCTGAATACCAGATTGACCCAAACAAGATCATGACCATTGGCTTTTCCGCCGGCGGCCATATTGTCAGCGCGGCCAACTACCTGGCTGATGAAGCTGAATACCAGGAAAGCTATGGCTATGAGGGGGACCAGGTCCGGCCAAATGCCACGATTCTGGGTTATCCTTTGACTGACGTCCACAAGGTGGCCTTTGAAATCGGCGGCCGGGCTGACGTGGCCCTGCCGCCTGACCCCAAGCTGGTCGACACGGCCCTGGGGGTAAGTCCGAAGACGCCGCCAACCTTCATCTTCCAGTCCTGGAACGACCCAATCTGCCTGCCGACCAATGCCATGGCCTATGAGGAAGCCTTGTTCAAAAACAAGGTCAAGTGCGAGGCCCACATGTTTGACATCGGCTACCACGGTTACTCTTTGGCCACTCCGGAACTGTCCACGGAAGACATTTTCTGGCAGGGCAACCCGCACACGGCCCGCTGGTTCAATTTGAGCCTGGAGTGGCTGGACCACCTTTTCTCCGGGATCAACTACGATGAAAACAAGGACAAGCTAACCCAGCTTTACCAATAGACGAAAAATGGATTTATTATTTACGAGAGCTGCCCGGGCAGCTCTTTTTTGATTAAAAGGTGTGCGCAAACTCGTGTC
>NZ_KV793110.1:0-747 GCF_001808415.1 Lactobacillus sp. HMSC08B12
ATTACGTTGCTATCCCTTATAAGATCAAGGCTGAAGATGTTAAGTTGCCAGACAAAACAGGTAAAGCTACCGCAGTTGATGTCAATGTTGGTCACTTTGATTACACGGGTGGCCGGGTGAACGTACTGCCTAAGAAGCTTGATAGAATTTATAAAAAAATCAAGCACTATCAAAGGCAGCTTGCCAAAAAGCGAGTCAAAAATGGAGAAGCTGCTTGCGAAAGCATAAATTACTTGAAGACGAAAGCCAAGCTTCAAGCGTGCTATCGCAAGGCTGGCAATATTCAAAACGACTTGATGCACAAATTTACGACCGAACTGATTAATGACTACGACAAGATCGTGATCGAAAATCTGTCGGTTAAGGGTATGCTGATGAGCTATATAGCTTCAAAGGGTGTTCATCGGTCGATGTTTGGCAAGTTTAGGCAGATCTTGACCTACAAGTGCGATTGGTACGGTAAGGAACTTATTCTGGCAAATAAGCTGTATCCGTCTACTCAGCGTTGTGCGGCTTGTGGTAATGTCAAAAAGGGTGATGACAAGATCACCCTTTACGGCAACAAGAAGCATGGTACTAAACACAATGAGTACGTCTGCTATAACGAAAAATGTCCGAACTATAATAAGGTTGTAGATCGGGATAAGAATGCGATGCTTAGTCTTTTAGCGCTGACTGAGCATCCAGAATTAAATCATGCGCTATAAATTTTAAAGAAAAGAAAGGAGAATTAATGGCTAAGGCCCT
>NZ_KV793111.1:0-11086 GCF_001808415.1 Lactobacillus sp. HMSC08B12
TTCGATGAACTTGATCTTGTCTTGCATTTCGTAGATCGCGTTCATGGTTGAGTCAAAAGAACCACCTGGGAAACCGTAGAGGTGGTCAATGCCCCACTTGTACATAACATCTAAAACGGCGTTTGCGCCCTTAATTTTTGCCATAAGTGAATCTCCTTACAATTAATTCCTTTAAAAGTTACTTACAGTAATAATTATAGACTCCCTGTAAGCGCTGTCAACATTGTGAAAAGATTAATTTTATCCAGCCTGGATATTGCCAGGACAATCTTCTGCTTTTCGCAAGCAAAAAATACTTCTATGAATATTAGGCAAAGTTTTATTAATGAAAGCATGCAAAAAGCAGATCGTCAGATCCGCCTTTTTTAAACTTCTTCAAATTCGATGATGATCTTGGTTGAGATGTAGGCTGGTGAAAATTCACCCCGGTTGTACTTCTCGACCTTCATGAAGCTATCCTTGGATGAAAAGACGTATTCAGCCAGTTCTTCCAGGCTGGCAAACTGGTCAGTGTAGAAAGTCCCCTTTTCCGTAACCAGCTTCATCTTGCCGGCAAAAAGTTCCCGCCGCTTAGAGTAATTGTTGGTCCGGTTCTGGTTTTGGTAGCCGTTTCTCTGGTTGTTTCTGCGCTTGCCGTAATTGCCCCGGCCCCGCTTGTCGTCGTTAGTGCGCTTTCTAACAACAAATTGCTGGTCATTGGCCGGCTCATCGCTCTTTTCCGCTGGCTTTGCTTCTTCCTTGACTTCTGGCCCGCGGCCTGGCTTGTCAGCCTCCTCAGCCTTGTGTTCGGCTTCCTCGCTGTCATCAAAGGTAAAAGGCAATTCAACTTGCGGGTGTTCAGCCAACTTTTCCGTTGCCGGGCGCGGCGCCTTCTTGATAAAGCGCGGGCCAGCTGGCTTATCTTCTTCTTTGACTTCTGGCCCGCGGCCTGGCTTGTCAGCCTCCTCAGCCTTGTTTTCAGCTTCCTCGCTGTCATCAAAGGCAAAAGGTAATTCAACTTGCGGGTGTTCAGCCAACTTTTCCGTTGCCGGGCGCGGCGCCTTCTTGATAAAGCGCGGGCCAGCTGGCTTATCTTCTTCTTTGACTTCTTCTGCAGCAGACTTTTCTTCTTCTACTACTTCTTCTTTGACTTCTTCCTCTGCAATAGTCTCTTCTTTGTTTTCATCCTCTACTTGGCTTGCTTGTTCTTGCTTTTCTTCCTCAGCAGGCTTTTCTTCCGTCTTTGCTGCTTCTACAACTTCTGCAGCTTCTGCTTTGCCTTCAACTTCGGTAGTCTTTTCTTCTGCTTGCGTGGTCTTTTCTTCTGCCTTTGCTTCTTCTGCTCCGAAGTGGTCATTGATGTACTGGATGGCGCTCGGACCCCAGTATTTCTTGTTGTGGTTCTTTTCATCAACAAAGTCTGGCTTCAAGTCCTTGTGTTCCCGCAAAAAAATCCGCAGCTTCTTCTTGCCCAGGCCAGTAGTTTCCGCCAAGGCATTGATGTCCAGCAGGCCATTGTCGGTTGCCGGCGAAGCTGCCGACTTGGGCAGGACCTTGCCCAGTTCTTGGAAAATCTGCCCCACCGCTCGCTCATCATAAAATTTATTGCCGCTGGGATCAGTCAAGGTCGGTTTGAACTTGAACTTCATGTTGATCAGGTAGTAGACCTGCTGCTGGGAAACCTGTGCCAATTTTGCGATTTGATCCATTGAGTAGTATTGTTGTGCCATTTATCTGCTTTCCTCTTAACTTAAAGTGCCGCTTTTTATTAAAAAAATGATGATAATTCATTTTTAATTTTACGTCAAATTGGCATGAAATGCTTGATTTTTGCAATTATTCAACAAAAAAGCCGCTCCTTTTGGAGCGACTTATGGTCAAATCAATCTAATTACCATTCGTAGTCTTCAGTATCCTGCATCCCCAGGCCAGTAGCCTTGTCCAGCAGAATTCTTTGTTCAAAGTGCGCTACGTTGAGCTTGGTTTCCTTAACCATGTCCGGGTTTACGGAAACATAGTCAATCCCGCTCTTAACCAGGAATTCAGTGAAGTCTGGGTATTCTGAAGGTGCCTGCCCGCAGATAGATACGGTCTTGCCATCCTTGTGGGCGGTCTTGATCAAGTGGCGGATTGCCCGCTTAACAGCCAGGTTGCGTTCGTCGTAGAGGGCGGAAATGGCATCGTTGTTCCGGTCAGTCCCCATGATCAGCATGGTCAAGTCGTTTGACCCGATTGAGTAGCCGTCAACGTACTTGTTGAACTTGTCAGCCAAAATGATGTTGGATGGAATTTCCGCCATCATGAAGACCTTGAAGTCGCGGCTGCGCTCAAGCCCTTCATCAGCCATGATCTTGGTTACCTTTTCTGCTTCTTCAACAGTTCTGCAGAATGGGATCATGACATTCAGGTTCTTCAAGCCGAATTCGTTTCTAACCTTCTTGACTGCTTCCAGTTCCAGCTTGAAGGCTTCGATGTACTTCGGGTCGTAGTAGCGGCTTGCCCCGCGCCAGCCAAGCAGGTCAGCTGGTTCATGCGGTTCGTACTTGTCCCCGCCCTTCAAGTTCCGGTATTCGCTGGACTTGAAGTCAGAGAATCTCAAGACGACAGGTCTTGGGTTCATGGCCCGGCAGACCTTGCTGATCCCGTTAGCCAGTTCGTTGACAACCCGTTCTGGGTGGCCGGTTTCGATCAAGTAAAGCGGGTGCTGGTGGATGTAAGTGGTCCAGAGGAATTCTTCTCGCATCAAACCGATACCATCAGCTGGCAAAGTTGCGTACTTTTCAGCCAGGTCCGGGTCACCCAGGTTCATCATGACTCTGGTTGCCGTTGGCGGGAAGTATTCAGCTGCAGCCATTGGGGCAGTCTCGGCCTTCTTTGGCTTAACGACTTCGTCAGCCACCCCTTGGTAGACAACCCCGTTCTTGGCGTCAACCGTTACTTCCTGGCCGGTCTTCAGCAATCTGGTTGCAAAGGTCCCCCGGCTGGCAGTACCAACGATACATGGGATCTGCATTTCCCGGGAAACGATAGCGGCGTGGCAGGTCATCCCACCGTTGTTGGTAACAATAGCGGCCGCCTTCTTCATGGCTGGGACCCAGTCTGGTGAAGTCATCAAGGTAACCAGGATTTCTCCTTCCTTGAAGTCACCGATGTCCTTCGGGTCGTCAATTACGTGCACGATACCTGAAGCTACACCAGGGCTGGCTGGCAGACCCTTGACCAAAACCTTATTGGAGCTTGGAGCCTTAGCGTCAGTTGCTTCCTTGGCGCCGCCCTCCTTCTTTCTTTGTGACCAAACAGTTTCTGGCCGGGCTTGAACGAGCCAGAGCTTGTCGTCTTGGTCTCTGGACCATTCCATGTCCATGTAGCAGCCATAGTGCTTTTCAATTTGTTTAGCGTAGCCGGCAAGTTCAATAACTTCTTCATCAGTCAAACATGGACTCTTGGCCATGTCTTCTGGGACGTCTCTTTGTTCAACCCCGCCGCCTGGCAGACGGATCAATTCAATGTTCTTGTTGTTGATGGTCTTGCTTACGATCCGCATGCTTTCCTTGTCAACTTCGAAGTTGTCCGGGGTAACCGTCCCTTGGACGATGTATTCACCCAAGCCCCATGAACCTTCGATCATAACCTTGGTGTCATCACCGTTGGCAACGTTGACCGTGAACATAACCCCGGCTGACTTGGAGAAGGCCATCATTTGGACAGCGGCTGACAGTGCCACCTTCTCTTGCGGGAACTTCTGCTTGATCCGGTAGTAGGTTGCCCGGTCAGTAAACAGGGAAGCGTAGCAGTCTTGGACCTTGCGGATAACGTCCTTGCGGCCTCTAACGTTAAGGTAAGTGTCTTGTTCCCCGGCGAATGAAGCGTCTGGCAGGTCTTCAGCCGTAGCACTTGAACGTACGGCAACGTATGGTTCGTTTTGTCCGGTCATCTTGGCCAGTTCGTCATATGAGTTGCCGATGTCTTCGGCTAAGTCTTCCGGCATTGGTGCCTCGCGCATGATCTTTCTGATCTGGCTGCAGACCCGGTGCAGTTCTTCTGAGTCTTCCGGGTCCTTCAAAGTTGCCAGCAAGGCATTTACCTTCTCATTCAAGCCATTGACTTCCATGAAGTGCCGGTAGCCGTGTGCGGTCGTTGCGAAACCATAAGGCACTGGCACGTCAGTACCTGAAGTCAATTCACCCAATGATGATGATTTGCCCCCAACCAGGGCCACGTCAGCGCGGCGCAGTTGGTTAAACCAAAGAACGTATGCATTTTCGCGTTCTTCTTCAGTCAATTCCTTCTTGTCGTTAATTTCCATTGTTTTCACCTCATATCACTCGGCTTGTAAGCCTTTTCACTATTGATTATTGTCCTTTTGTGAAAAAATGTCAACATCTTCTTACAAGTTTTTTGGAGGGATTCGCTGTAACCGTTTCCTTTGCTAAAATAACAGTATTTTAAAAAACATTTTTTGTTAAAAGTCCGGCAACTATTGAATTATTTTTATTCACAAGCTAAAAAATACTTTTATCAAAAAACTGCTTCGTCCCTTACCGGACCTAGGCTTTTTGTAATTTTTTCGCAAGATTTTCTCCATGAATAAACGTTTTGGACAAAAATGAAAAAGGAAAAATACCCAAAAGAGGAAAAATACCCAAAAGAGGCGCAAAAAAAGATCCTCCAAATGGAGGATCCTTAACTGGCTCTATTCTATTATCTGAACTTTTGCATGATCCGGGTCACCCGGCTGCCCAAAATGTTTTCAGCCAGGCCGGTCTTAAGACTCAAGGCCCCGTAAACAAGCACGCCGACAGCTACCGCCAAGCCGCTGAGTAGCATGGCTGACAAGCGCCGGTAAGGGCTGAGGAAGAGGCCGCCCAGCTTAACGGCAGCAAAGACCGCCGCGAACATCACTATGGAGAAGCTGGCAATCCCGATAAAGCGCCGCATGATCCGGTCAGCCCGCCAGCGATATTTCACGCTAAGGTGCTTGAGGGACATGGCGATGACCGCCAAAAGGCCAAGGTTGGTCGCCAAAAGCGGACCATAGACCTTGAAAAGGCGGATCATCGGATACTGAACGATCGCTTTGATGACCAAACCAAAGATCAAGTAGCGGATGGCATACATGTTCTCGTCCAGACCCTGCAAGATGGCCATGAGGACCGTAAACATCCCCAAGCTGATGGCCGTAAAGGAGGACAGGTACAAGACATGGGCCCCCAGCCGGTCATAGCCGTAGAAAATGGTGTACAAGGGGTCTGAGATCGCGGCCATCCCCAGCGAAGCCGGCAATAAGACGAACAAGAAAAGTTCCAAGGTATTGCCGATCTGCCGGGAAATATCCCGATAGTCCCTTCTGGCGTGGGCCCCTGACAAGAGCGGAATAGCCGTAACCGCCATGGCCGTTGACAGGGAGACCACGATCATGATCAGCTTGTTGGCGTTCAAACCGAACAAAGCATACCAGATTTCGACCGTGTCATAAGGCACGTGCATGAAGCTGGCGATCATCGGGTGGAAGGTATACTGGTCCACCAGCTGAAAGATGTTGATCCCGGAGTCAATGATGATGAAGGGGATCGACTGCTGGATGATTTCAAAGAGCAGGCTGTTGGTTGAAACCTGCACCTGGTTGTTGGACTGGGCAATCAAAGGATCAACCGTCCGCTTCTGCCTAAGGTAAAAAATTACCAGCAGGCCAATACCGAACACGGCCCCGATCGCGGCGGCCAGGTTGGACTGGGTTACCGCGTCGACATAGTTGCCGTGCTGGACCCGCATGATCACATAAGCCGTCAAAAGCATCCAGATCACCCGGGCCAGCTGTTCCACGAACTGGGACATGGCACTGGGCATCATGTCGTTGAAGCCCTGGAAATAGCCCCGCAGGATGCTCAAGATCGGAATGATCAAAACGGCCAAAGCCAGGCTCCGGATCACCGGTACTTCCTGGGGGTTAAAGCCAGACAGCGGCAATGCCAAAAAGTACATGCAGGCCGTTGAGATAATCCCGAAGACCCCCATTAAGGCCAGGCCGTGCCTGAAGAGCTTGCGGCCGACCCCGTACTCATTCAGGGCATTGTACTTGGCGATCTGCTTGGCGATCGCCCCTGGAATGCCCGCGGTGGAGATGATAATGAACAGGCTATAGATGTTGTAGCTCTTCGCCGTCAGAGAGTTGGCCAAGTTGCCATACTTTCCCATCCAGGCATACCAAGGGATGATATAGATCGCCCCGAGAATCCGCGACAGGATCGAGCCAATAGTCATCCAGGCCGAGCCCTTTAACAACTGGGCCTGGGAGTTGGTCTGTGATTTGTTCTTTGCCATAAAACTTTCCTAATCTTTATACTTCAACCTACTATCATATTCCTGATCCAGTTTGAAATATACCATAAATTGATTTTTTAGGAAAATTTTAGATTTATTTGGCAACAATGTTCACGATCTTGTTTGGCACGACAATGACCTTCTTGATCTCCTTGCCTTCCAAAAATTCCTTTACGTGCGGCAGAGCGGTTGCGGCAGCTTGGGCTTCTTCTCTGCTTGCGTCCTTGGCGATTTGGAAGTTGCCCCGCTTCTTGCCGTTGACCGTAACCGCCATTTCAACCGTGCTTTCAACCAGCTTGCTTGCGTCGTAAGTTGGCCAGGCAGCAAACTGCACGCTTTCGTCGTGGCCGAAGACATGCCAGATTTCTTCCATCATGTGCGGAGCAACCGGAGCCATCAGCTTCACGAAGCCTTCAGCGTATTCCCGCGGAATCTTGTCGACCTTTTGGCAGGCGTTCATGAAGACCATCATTTGGGAAATAGCCGTGTTGAAGTGCAGTTCTTCAAAGTGTTCCGTAACAGTCTTGACCGTTTCATTGTAGATCTTGTCCAGCTTGCCGTCGTTTTTGTCAGTGATCTTTTCAGATGGGATCGGATCCAGGTCTAAGTCATTGACAAAAGTCCGCCATACCCGGTCAAGGAACTTCTTAACACCGGAAGGACCGTTGTCATCCCAGTCAATAGACGCGTTCAAAGGCCCCATGAACATTTCGTAAGTCCGCAGGCTGTCGGCACCGTACTCGTCAACGACGTCGTCTGGGTTAACCACGTTGCCCCGGGACTTGGACATCTTTTCATGGTTCTTCAAGATCAAGCCCTGGTTGTAGAGCTTTTGGAACGGTTCCTTGGTTGGAACGACGCCCAAGTCGTAAAGAACCTTGTGCCAGAATCTAGCGTAAAGCAGGTGCAGGGTCGCGTGTTCTGCCCCGCCGATGTAAAGGTCAACTGGCATCCACTTCTTCAAGAGTTCCGGGTCAGCCAGGGCCTTGTCGTTGTGCGGGTCAATGTAGCGCAGGAAGTACCAGCTTGAACCAGCCCATTGCGGCATGGTGTTGGTTTCCCGCTTGCCCTTCCGGCCGTTTTCGTCAACAACGTTGACCCAGTCAGTCAAGTTGGCCAGCGGGCTTTCCGGAGTGCCGGACGGCTTGATGTTGCTTTCCTTAGGCAGGCGCAGCGGCAGTTCGTCTTCTGGCACCAAAGTGGTTTCCCCGTCTTCCCAGTGGATGACCGGGATTGGTTCACCCCAGTAGCGCTGACGGGAGAAGTTCCAGTCCCGCATCTTGTAGTTGACCTTCTTTTCGCCGACGCCCTTTTCAGTCAGCCAGTCAACCATCTTGGCCTTGGCTTCTTCATTGTGCAGGCCGTTCAAAAAGCCTGAGTTGACGTGGACCCCGTCACCGGCAAAGGCTTCCTTGCTGATGTCGCCGCCTTCAACGACTTCCTTGATTGGCAGGTCGAACTTAGTGGCAAAAGCGTAGTCTCTTTCGTCATGGGCTGGAACGGCCATAACTGCCCCGGTCCCGTAAGTTGCCAAAACGTAGTCAGAAATCCAGACTGGCACTTCTTCCCCGTTAACCGGGTTGATAGCGTAAGCACCAGTGAAGACCCCGGTCTTGTCCTTGTTCAAGTCAGTTCTTTCCAGGTCAGACTTGGATTCAATGGACTTGATGTAGGCGTCAACGGCTTCCTTTTGCTCTGGACTGGTGATTTCCTTAACCAGTTCGTTTTCCGGGGCCAAAACCGTGTATGAGCAGCCAAAGAGGGTGTCCGGCCGGGTAGTGAAGACGGCAAAGCTCTTGTCTGAGTCCTTGATCTTGAAGGTTACCTGAGCCCCAACTGAGCGGCCGATCCAGTTTCTTTGCATTTCCTTGATCGGTTCTGGCCAGTCCAAGTCGTCCAGGTCGTCCAGCAAACGGTCAGCATAAGCAGTGATCTTCAGCATCCATTGCCGCATCTTGCGCCGGTAAACCGGGTAGCCGCCCCGTTCAGTCTTGCCGTCGATAACTTCTTCGTTAGCGACAACCGTGCCCAGGTCTGGTGACCAGTTAACCGGTACTTCAGCTTCATAGGCCAGGTCCATCTTGTACATTTGTTCAAAAATCCACTGGGTCCACTTGTAGTAGTTCGGGTCAGTAGTCTTGATTTCCCGGTCCCAGTCATAGGAGAAGCCCAAAGCTTGCAGCTGCTTCTTGAAGTGGGCAATGTTTTCGTCGGTGAAAGTTGCCGGGTCGTTACCAGTTTGCAGGGCGTATTGTTCTGCCGGCAGACCGAAGGCATCCCAGCCCATTGGGTGCAAGACATTGTAGCCTTGGGCCCGCTTCATTCTGGCCATGATGTCAGTAGCGGTGTAGCCTTCCGGGTGACCAACGTGCAGGCCCTTGCCAGATGGGTAAGGGAACATGTCAAGAACGTAGTACTTTGGCTTTTCCGGGTCAGTCCCGGTCTTAAAAGTCTTGTTTTCCAGCCAGTACTTTTGCCACTTCTTTTCGACAACTTTATGGTTGTACATCTGATAAATCCTTTCCTAAAAACAAAAAACGCCCTATGTTCAGACATAGGACGTATTGTTTCGCGGTACCACCTAAGTTCCACGCTTTCGCGTGACACTCAAATGTTTCTTAAAGCGAAACAACACTTTGGCATTGTCCGGGTGAGTTCAAAATTCCTCTTTCAAGCCTCGCAGCCACCGGCTCTTCTCTGAAGAAAGAAAAATTTCTACTAGTCCCTGCCCTTTATTATTTTCTCGATAACGATTATACTTTACCACATGGATAAAATTTTTCAAGGGAGAAAAATTAAAAACAATTGAATACGAAAGAAAATAAAGTCAATTATCAGCCGCTTTTAATTTTTGGCGGTGCCTTCAGCCTCTTTTTTGCTTTTTGGGTTTACCTGATTGCCAGCAAGAATCCCTTTATCAAGACTTTTGATACGGTAGTCTACAATGCAATCAGAAACAACAATCCGGTCGAAAGGCAGCTGGCCTTTTACTGGACCCAGCTGGGCAATACCTTGACGATCACAGTCTTTACCGTGGTCCTGGTTCTTTTCCTGGTCTACCAGCGAAACTATATCCACGCAGTTTTTGCCAGCTTAACCATGATCGCGGCAAACGCCTGCAACTCAATTATCAAAAATATCATCCAGCGCCAGAGGCCCCGGATGGACAAGGCGGTTCAAGCCGATGGCTTCTCCTTCCCGTCCGGCCACTCGGTCGGTTCCATGACCCTGGCCTTGGTCTTGATCGCCCTGCTCGTCGTCTTGGTGAAAAAGAAGCCAGTCAAGACCTGGTTGATCGTCTTCTGCGTCTTCTTCACCCTGTCGATTGGCTTTACCAGAATGTACCTGCACGTCCACTGGCCAAGCGACGTCTTAGGGGGCTGGTGCGAGGGCCTGGCCTTCAGTTCATTGGCTAGCTGGCTCTTTTTCAAGGCCTTGGACAAAAAGAATAAACTAAATCCTTAATAAAAAATCTGCTCACATGCCGTGAGCAGATTTTTATTTGCGTTCATATTTTAACTAGTCCTTCTTTTGCCGGTAGATATGGTTGAAGACCAAGGACAAAAGCAAGGCAATCAGAGAAACGATGTAGATCCCCCGCATGGATGAATGCAGGATCTCCCGCAGAGGGGCCAAAACGGCCGGATCCAGGCTTTTAGCCTGGACTGGGGAGACAATCTTGTTCATCATCTCGCTGGTCAAGGAAGGCTGCTTTTTGAGCCCGCTGGCCACGACCACGTTGAAGGTCATACCGTAGAAGACCATCATGACAGTTTGACCCAAGTACTTCATCAGAGTGTTAAAGGAAGTTGCCACCCCTACCTGGCTCTTGTCAACCACCATCTGGGCCCGGACCTGGCTGGCCGTGGCGATACTGCCGAAGCCGATCCCGTTGAAGACGGCGATCAGGCAGAAGACCCAAAATGGCGTGTAGGTCGGAATCAGGATGAAGGCCAGGTCTGCCCCGATTAAAAGCAAAAGTGACGCGTCAAAGTACTTCTGTGTCCCCCACCGGCCCATAAGGTCACCGGCTAAAAAGGACCCGCAGACCCACAAAAGGGAGCTTGGCGTAATGGCGAAGCCGGCGATTGAAGCGCTGACCCCGTTGATCCCCTGCAGCCAGGTCGGGATGTAGAATTCAAAGCCGATCACGACCCCGGAAACCAGGAGCTGCAAGATGTTGACCGCCAAAAATTCCTTGTCTTTTAAGATGCTGAAAGGAATGATCGGGTCAGCGGCTGTTTTTTCCACCTTGGTAAAGGCCCAGAGGCTGACCAGCATAATTGCTGCTAAAAGCAGCAGAGTCCAGTTAAATCCTTTTTCCAGCCCCTGCAAAAGCAGCATTAGGGATAAAAGGAAGATAACCAGGCTAAAGCTGCCCTTGAGGTCGATCTGTAATTTATTTTTAGCAAAATCTTCATGCAGGTAAAAGGCAACCAGCAAAAAGGCGAGCAAGCCGATCGGCACATTGATCATAAAGACCCAGTGCCAGGACAGCTTTTGGACGATAAAACCGCCCAAAAGCGGGGCGATAACCGAAGCCAGGCCCCAGAAGCCCGAAGTCAGGCCCAGCATTTTAGCCCGCTTGTCAATATCATACATGTCCGCTAAAACCGTCACCCCGGCTGTCTGGATAGCCCCTGAACCAAGTCCCTGCAGGACCCGGAAGATGATCAATTCCACCATCGAGTGCGAGAAACCGCAGAGGGCTGACCCGATCACGAAGAGTCCAATGCCAAATAAAAAAACTGGCTTGCGTGATGTGACCCCCAAAATTGGGACAAAT